>NZ_BAAAHG010000037.1:0-69495 GCF_039525155.1 Streptomyces thermoalcalitolerans
CCGAAGCCCGGTGGTGCCCGGCCCGCGCCGGGCGGTACCGCCGGGGCCGCCGGGATCGGCGGGGGCGGCGCGACGGGCGGGGATGAGACCGGGGGACCCGGCCGGGAGGCCCGCCGCCCGTCGCGTCCGCGTTCGCCTCTGCGCCGGGAGCTGGCCGTCGGGGTGCTCTGCGGCCTGGGTGCCGTCGCCGTCGCGCTCCCCCTCGCGATCACCGGTGCCTTTGGAGCCCGCCACCGGCAGGCGGCCGACCCGCCCACGGTGTCCGCCGCGGTGGCCCCGGCGTCGCCGGGCTGCCAGGGCGACGGCTGCACGGGCAAGGACCCCGAGAGCTACGGATGCGGCGCCGTGCCCCCGCCGACCACACTGGACCGCCGGACCTTCCCCGGACGGACCGTGATCAAGATCAGGTACGGGGCCGCGTGCCGCGCGGTGTGGGCCCGTATCGACCTGGGGCGGATCGGGGACCGGGTCGAGATCCACGCACCGCACCACGCTCCGCTGAGGGCCGAGGTCAAGGACGAGTACGACGCGGAGGGCTCCCTGTCCACGCCCATGGTCGCCGTCGGCCGTTCCGGCACCGACGAGGTCCGGGCCTGTCTGGTGCGGCAGGAGGAACGCCACTGTTTCGGCCCGGACGGTGACGGCACCGGCGAGCGCTGATCAAGAAGGCGCGCGGAGCGGTTCCGCCGAACGGCCGCCGCCCGCTGTGCGCATTGTTACAGCGGGATGAAAACCGCTGCTGTCCGTGTTGGTGCCTTGCGGAAGATCAGGCCGTCGAGAACGGGTCGTCGAGACCGGGTCGTCAGGGAGGCACCGACGTGGCAGCGCAGCCGGGATGGGCGCGGAGACTGGCCGGGTACGCCTGGCGTCATCCGAAGGACGTGGTTCTCGCCCTCGGCGCGTCCCTGGCCGGTATGGCGGTCATGGCCTTCGTCCCGCTGATCACCAAGGTGATCATCGACGATGTGATCGGCGACCGGAGCCGCGGCATGGCCCCCTGGGCCGGCGCCCTGGTCGGTGCCGCACTCGTCGTCTACGCCCTCACCTACATCCGCCGCTACTACGGCGGCCGGCTCGCCCTCGACGTCCAGCACGACCTGCGGACGGAGATGTACGAGGCGATCACCCGGCTCGACGGCCGCCGGCAGGACGAGCTGTCCACCGGCCAGGTGGTCGGCCGCGCCACCAGCGACCTGCAACTGATCCAGGGCCTGCTCTTCATGCTGCCGATGACCATCGGCAACATCCTGCTCTTCGTGATCTCCCTGGCGGTCATGGCCTGGCTGTCGCTGCCGCTGACCCTGGTGGCCCTGGCCGTCGCCCCGGCCCTCGGCTGGATCGCCCGGCGCAGCCGGACGAGACTGCACCCCGCCACCTGGTACGCCCAGGCCCAGGCCGCGGCCGTCGCGGGCGTGGTCGACGGCGCGGTGAGCGGCGTGCGCGTGGTGAAGGGCTTCGGACAGGAGGAACAGGAGACCGCCAGGCTGCGGGAGGTCGGCCGGCGGCTGTTCGCCGGGCGGCTGCGCACGATCCGGCTGAACTCCGTGTACACCCCGGCCCTCCAGGCGGTGCCGGCGCTCGGCCAGGTCGCCATGCTGGCCCTCGGCGGCTGGCTGGCGGTGCGCGGACACATCACGCTCGGTACGTTCGTCGCCTTCTCCACCTATCTCGCCCAGCTCGTCGGCCCGGTCCGGATGCTCGCCATGGTCCTCACGGTCGGGCAGCAGGCCCGGGCGGGCACCGAGCGCGTCCTGGAGCTGATCGACACCAGGCCCACGATCGCCGACGGCACCAAGGAGCTGCCCGCCGACGCCCTCCCGGTGTCTCCCCCTCGCGTGCGCGAGGGCGACGGACACGCCGGCGACAAGGGCGCCGTCAAGGCCGCCGTGGAGTTCGACGACGTGTGGTTCGGGTACACCGAGGACCGGCCCGTCCTGAAGGGCCTGTCCTTCGAGATCCGCCCCGGCGAGACACTGGCCGTCGTCGGCTCCTCCGGCTCCGGGAAGTCCACGATCTCCCTGCTGCTGCCGCGCTTCTACGACGTCACCCGCGGCGCCGTCCTGGTCGGCGGCCACGATGTGCGCGAGCTGACCCTGGACTCGCTCAGGGCCGCGATCGGGCTGGTGCCCGAGGACCCCTTCCTGTTCTCCGACACGGTCCGCAACAACATCGCCTACGGCCGCCCCGACGCCACCCAGGAGCAGATCGAGGCAGCCGCCCGCGCCGCCCGGGCCGACCGCTTCATCGCCGAGCTGCCCGAGGGGTACGACACCAAGGTCGGCGAGCACGGCCTGACGCTCTCCGGGGGCCAGCGCCAGCGCATCGCGCTCGCCCGCGCGATCCTCACCGACCCGCGTCTGCTCGTGCTGGACGACGCCACCTCCGCCGTGGACGCCCGCGTCGAACACGAGATCCACGAGGCTCTGCGGCAGGTCATGGAGGGCCGCACCACCCTGCTGATCGCCCATCGCCGCTCCACCCTGAACCTCGCCGACCGCATCGCCGTCCTCGACCACGGCCGCCTCGTCGACATCGGCACCCACGACGAGCTCCAGCAGCGCTGCGCCCTGTACCGGCGTCTGCTCACCGACCCCGGCGAACTCGGCGGGGTCTCCCCGGGCCACGTCCAGCCCGCCGCCCCTCAGGAAGACGACTCGGTACGGGAAGGACTGCGGGAGGAATGGGACGCCGAGTTCGACGCGGAGCGCGGGGTGACCCCGCGGCTGTGGACCGGCGACCGGGAGCCGAAGGACACCGCCCTGTCGGGCAGCCCGGCCACCCCCGAGCTCCTCGCCCAGGTGGAGGCCCTGCCGCCCGCGACCGACACCCCCGACATCGACGAGCAGCAGGCGGTCCGTCCGGAGGACTCCTACGGTCTGCGCCGCCTTCTGCGCGGCTTCGGCCCGCCGCTTCTGCTCAGTCTGGTCCTCGTCGCCGTGGACGCCGGCATGGGCCTGCTGCTGCCCGTCCTGATCCGGCACGGCATCGACCAGGGCGTCACCCGGCTGGCTCTCGGCGCGGTCTGGGCGGCCTCCCTGCTCGCCCTGCTCACCGTCCTGCTGCAGTGGGCGGCGCAGGCCGGCGAGATCCGGATGACCGGCCGCACCGGTGAGCGCGTGCTGTACGCGCTGCGTCTGAAGATCTTCGCCCATCTCCAGCGGCTCGGCCTGGACTACTACGAGCGCGAGCTGACCGGGCGGATCATGACCCGGATGACGACCGACGTGGACGCGTTGTCGACATTCCTGCAGACCGGCCTGGTCACGGCGTTCGTCTCGGTGGTCACCTTCCTCGGCATCATGGTCGCCCTGCTGGTGATCGACGTACAGCTGGCGCTGGTCGTCTTCGCGACCCTGCCGCCGCTGATCGTCGCCACCTACTTCTTCCGCCGGGCGAGCGTGAAGGCGTACGAACTGGCCCGTGAACGGGTGTCGGTGGTCAACGCCGATCTGCAGGAGTCGGTGGCCGGGCTGCGGATCGTGCAGGCGTTCCGGCGCGAGCGGGACGGCCGGCGGCGGTTCACCGAGCGCAGCGACGGCTACCGCGGGGCCCGTGTCCGGGGGCAGTGGCTGATCTCGGTCTACTTCCCGTTCGTGCAGTTCCTGTCCTCCATCGCGGCGGCCTCGGTGCTGATCGTGGGGGCGGGCCGGGTGGAGGCGGCGACGCTGACCACGGGCGCCCTGGTGGCGTACCTGCTCTACATCGACCTGTTCTTCGCGCCCGTCCAGCAGCTCTCCCAGGTCTTCGACGGCTATCAGCAGGCGACCGTCTCCCTCGGCCGCATCCAGGAGCTGCTGCGGGAGCCCACGTCCACGAAGCCCGCCGCCGAACCCCTCGAGGTGTCCGCCCTGCGCGGGGAGATCGCCTTCGAGAACGTGCACTTTGCGTACGGCGACGGCGAGGAGGCGCTGCGGGGCATCGATCTGCGCATCCCCGCCGGACAGACCGTCGCGTTCGTGGGCGAGACCGGCGCGGGCAAGTCGACCCTGGTCAAGCTGGTGGCCCGGTTCTACGACCCGACCAGCGGCCGGGTGACGGTGGACGGCAAGGACCTCAGGGAGCTGGACCTCACGGCCTACCGGCGCCGGCTCGGGGTCGTCCCGCAGGAGGCGTACCTCTTTCCGGGCACCATCCGCGACGCCATCGCCTACGGCCGCCCCGACGCCACCGACGCCGAGGTCGAGGCCGCCGCGCGGGCCGTCGGCGCACACGAGATGATCGCCACGCTGGAGGGCGGCTATCTGCACGAGGTCGCCGAGCGCGGACGCAATCTGTCGGCCGGCCAGCGCCAGCTCATCGCACTGGCCCGCGCCGAGCTCGTCGACCCCGACATCCTGCTGCTCGACGAGGCGACCGCCGCACTCGACCTGGCCACCGAGGCCCAGGTCAACCAGGCCACCGACCGGCTCGCGGGCCGTCGTACGACCCTGGTGGTCGCCCATCGGCTGACGACGGCCGCCCGTGCGGACCGGGTGGTGGTGATGGACCACGGCCGGATCGCCGAGGACGGCACGCACGACGAACTCCTGGCCCGCGGCGGGCGGTACGCCGAGCTGTGGCGGACCTTCATCGGCGCACCCGAGCCGGAGGAGCCGGTCGGCGCCTCCCGCTGACCGCGGCACCGTAACCGAGCGGCACCTGCGCCGCGCCCGTACGTCCGCATGCATGACGGCGTGTCACATATCTGAGTGGGCGTCATGTCATGTGCCTGAGTGGACATCACCTGAGTGCATGTCACCCTGAGTCACTGTCATGAACGGCCGGACGCAGCGGCGATGCGTGTGTACCACGAATCGGTGAAGCCCGCCGGCCACAGTGGCCGAATCCTGTGCTGAACGCGTGACACATCCCGGACAACGTACGGGGTTTTCCCCTCCTTCCCTGGTGTGTGCCGGAGTTGCTCCGCTACCTTCCGGCGCACATCTGTCTGAGAGGGAGGGTGCATGCGCACAGCGCTCAGATGGCTGCTCGCGCTCACGGTGCTCATCGGCACACTGAGCACGGCGGGAGCGGCCACCGCGGCCCAGCCGGAAGCCACGGGCAGCACCACGAGCAGCACAGACACCGACATCAAGGAACGGCTCCTGGCCATACCGGGCATGAGCCTGATCGAGGAGAAGCCCTATCCCGGCTACCGCTTCTTCGTCCTCGGCTACACCCAGCCGGTCGACCACCGGTACCCGTCGAAGGGCACCTTCGAGCAGCGGATCACCGTGCTGCACAGGGGAGTCGACCGGCCGACGGTCTTCTACACCAGCGGCTACCACGTCTCCACGACACCGGGCCGCAGCGAGCCGACCCGGATCGTGGACGGCAACCAGGTCTCCATGGAGTACCGGTTCTTCACCCCGTCCCGGCCCGCCCCGGCCGACTGGTCCAAGCTGGACATCTGGCAGGCCGCCAGCGACCAGCACCGCATCTTCCAGGCCCTGAAGCCGGTCTACCCCCGCAACTGGATCGCCACCGGCGGCTCCAAGGGCGGTATGACGGCCACCTACTACAAGCGCTTCTACCCCGGCGACATGGACGGTGTGGTCGCCTACGTCGCCCCCAACGACGTGGTCGACAAGGAGGACTCCGCCTACGACCGCTTCCTCGCCACCGTCGGCACCAAGGAGTGCCGCGACCGGCTGAACGCCGTGCAGCGGGAGGCGCTGGTGCGCCGGGACGCGCTGGAGAAGAAGTACGCCCGGTACGCCGCCGGCAACGGCTACACCTTCACCACCATCGGCAGCCTCGACAAGGCGTACGAATCCGTCGTCCTCGACTATGTGTGGGCCTTCTGGCAGTACAGCGAACTGAAGGACTGCGACAGGATCCCGGACGCCAAGAACGCCACCGACGAGCAGATCTGGGAGTCCCTCGACTCCATCTCCGGGTTCTCCTTCTACACCGACCAGGGTCTGGAGCCCTACACGCCGTACTTCTACCAGGCGGGCACGCAGCTGGGCTCGCCGACCATCCGCCTGCCGCACATCGAGAAGAAGCTGCTGCACTACGGCTATCTGCCGCCGCGGCACTTCGTACCGCGTTCCATCCCGATGACGTTCCAGCCGTGGGTGATGCGGGACATCGACACCTGGGTACGTCACCACGCCCACCGGATGCTCTTCGTCTACGGACAGAACGACCCGTGGAGGGCGGAACCGTTCCGTCTCGGCCGCGGGGCACGCGACTCCTACGTCCTCACCGCGCCGGGCATGAACCACGGCGCGAACATCGCCGGTCTCGTCCCCGAGGAGAAGGAGTTCGCCACGGCCAGGGTCCTCGAGTGGGCCGGAGTCGCCACCCCGGCGGTCCGGAAGGACCCGTCGGCGGCCGAGCCGCTGGCTCGCTACGACGCCGGGCTGGACGTGCGCGACCTGGAGCGCGAGCCGGTGCTCAGGCCCTGACACACCGCGGCTGCGCCCGGGCGCACGGCGTCACAGCCGCCGGGCGCAGCCCACCGGATCCTCCCCGTCCAGCTGCACGTACAGGGCGGTCGACGCCGGGCACTGAGCACGGCTGCGCACCGCCCGCGTCACCTGGTACTCCGGTTTCCTCCTCCCCGAGCCGTCGCACGCGGTCTCCCGCACCTGGCCGCGGCCCGCGCTGTGGACGCAGTCGCCGACGATGGTGCGCGGCCCGCCCCCGCCGCCCGGGTCGCCCGGATGCGGCGGCTGCAGATTGCGCATGCAGGCGTAGCCCTGCGGGATCGTGCCCTTCCCGTCGGCCGCGGGCTGGGTGCCGATGTGCAGGACGAAGTCGGTGGTCGGCGGACACGGCGGCCCGTCGTCCGGCCGGCCGTCGTGACGGGCGATCACCCGGGCCGCCGCCCGTTCACTGGAGCAGGGCGCCTCGGTGAAGCTCGTCGTACCGAAGGAACTGCACTCGTTCACCGCGAGGAACACCGTGTCCTGCCCGGAGGGCTGCGTCGGGGCTCCGCCGGACAGCGTCCCGTGCCCGGCGGAGCCGGACGTCTGCTGGCACCCCGTCACCAGAACGGTGAGCAGCGCCGCCAGGGCGCATCCCACCCCCGCCGGCCGTTTCCTGCGCATTGCCTCCCCCGGTCCCTCCCCGACCAGCGTGGCCCGTGGCGGCGAGAACACGCCAGACGTGCGGAGGTGCTTTGGGGCCAGTCGGGGGGTGGTGCGCCGGGCGCACGGCGTAGGTGCCGTACGACCGATGCGCAAGCCGGCTGGTACCCGGCTGGTACGACAAGCCCTGTCCGGCTGGTACGACAGGCCGTACCCGGCTAGTACGACAGACCGTGTCCGATCGGGTACAGGACCTTCGCCGGATCGTCGGCCCGCTGCACCGGGACCGGCAGCCGTCCGCGCGGCTTCACCCGGCCGGCGATCACCCGTGCGGCGGCGCGCAGTTCCACGTCGGTCCAGGAGTAGGTCGCCAGGCAGGCCGGTACGGAGGGAAGCCAGGCGATGTCGTAGGGGTTGCGGAGGGCGACCGCGATCACCGGGCGGCCGGTGGCGAGGAGCCGTTCCACCAGGGTCCTCTGGGGGCTGTCGGCCGTGACGTTGTACGTCCCGACCACCACCGCGTCCGCCGTCCGTGCCGCGGCGACCGCCTGGTCGACGACCGCTGCCGAGGGGGCGGTGCCGGTCGACAGGGCCGTGGCCGAGAAGCCCAGGCCGGTGAAGGCGGCGGCGAGAACGCCGGTGGGCGGGCCTGTGGTGCCCGACGGGGAGGCGGGGTCGGCGCCGACGACGAGAAGCTTGCGGTGGGTGCGGCGGGACAGCGGCAGCAGGCGGCCCTCGTTGACCAGCAGGGTCGTGGTCCGTTCGGCGATGCGGTCGGCCGTCTCCAGGTGGGCGCGGACGCCCACGGTGCGGTCGACGCCTGCCCGGGTGACATACGGGTCGTCGAACAGGCCCAGCTTCGCCTTCAGCCGCAGAATGCGCAGCAGCGAGGCGTCGAGCCGGGCCTCGGTGAGCTCGCCGTCGCGCACGGCCTTCAGCACCGCGTTCCAGGCGACCTCCAGGGAGGGCGGGTTGAGCAGCTGGTCCACGCCCGCCTTGAGCGCCAGCACCGGAACCCGGTCGTCGCCGTACTTGGTGCGCACGCCCTCCATGCCGAGCGAGTCGGTCACCACGACCCCGTCGTAGCCGAGCTCGCCGCGCAGGATGCCGGTGAGGACCGGGTGGGAGAGGGTGGCCGGGTCGCCGGAGTCGTCCAGGGCCGGGAACTGGAGATGGGCGGTCATGATCGAGTCGATGCCGGCCCTGATCGCGGCCCGGAAGGGCACCGCGTCCAGCGTCTCCCACAGCTCGCGGCTGTGGGTGATGACCGGGAAGCCGTAGTGGCTGTCGACATCGGTGTCGCCGTGCCCGGGGAAGTGCTTGGCGGTCGCCGCCACCCGGGACTCCTGATAGCCCTTCACCTCCGCGGCCACCAGTCTCGCCACGGCGTCCGGGTCGGCACCGAAGGAGCGTACGCCGATGACCGGGTTGGCCGGGTTGACGTTCACGTCGGCGACGGGGGAGTAGTTCTGGTTGATGCCGAGGGCGCGCAGTTCGGCGCCCGCGATACGGCCCAGGGTGCGGGCGTCGGCGGTCGAGTCGCCCGCCCGTCCTTTCCCGCCCTTCCGGGGAAGCGCCGCCTGCCCCTTTTCTCCCGCGCCGATCGCCATGGCGCCGGGGAAGAGGGTCGCGGGCCTGCCCACGCGGCAGACGGCGCCGTGCTCCTGGTCGGTGGCGATGAGCAGGGGCAGGCCGCGCGGCTGCGCGAGGGACGCCCTCTGGAGGCCGTTGGACAGGTCGGCGACCTGATGGGGGTCGCGGATGTTGTGGGCCCAGGAGAAGTAGATGATCCCGCCGACGCGGTACCGGGCGATCAGCTCGGCGGCCGTGCGGACGCCGATCTCCTTGAGGTTGGCGTCGATGTCGGCCTGGTCGGGGGCGGTGGCGGAGTGGCCGTAGACCCGCATCACGAAGAGCTGGCCGACCTTCTCCTCGAGCGTCATCCGGGAGATGAGGGCGCGCAGCTCCCTGTCGTCGGGGACGACGGTGCGGGCGGAGGCCCGGGAGACGGCGGAGGCGGCGCCGGGGGAGTCGGTGGGGGAGCCGGTGCGGGCGGCACTGGAGCCCTGGACCGTCAGGGCGGCGGTGAGCCCGGCGCCGGCGGTCAGGACGGCGCGTCTGGAGGGACGGGGGAGGCGGTGGGGGAAGGGACGGGGGAGGTCGGGCACAGGCGCTCCTTCCGGAGGCGTTCCATGAAGGAAACTTCCGAGAAGTCACCCATTATCCGGGAAGTTTCCGTCGGTCAAGGGAGCGCGCAGCGACCGCCGAGGGGCCGTCACCGGCGCTGTCGGAGGGGACGCGCCGATGACGGCGGGCCGCCGCCCGCGGTGCGCAGGGGGGGTGGTCGGCGTTCGCACCCGGCGGCGAGGGCCGACACCGCACCGCGGGGACTCACGCGGCGGCTTGCCGGTTGGACGAGGGGAACCGGGACCGGGTTCCCCGACGGGCGCGGGCCGCCGGAGTTCCCGGACGGACGCGGGGGCGGGGCCGGAGGACGGCCGTTTCTCCCCTTGCCGCCGGGGCACCGCTCATCGCCGGGGCACCGCCGTGGAGCCCCGGACCATCAGCTCTCCTCGCAGGGTCGTGATTCCTCCGGGAGGCGGCTCCTCGCGGCCCGTCGCGATACGGCCCGCCCGGGCGCCCGCCTCGGCGAGCGGAAGCCGTACGGTCGTCAACGGCGGCACCGCGTCGATGCCGAAGGGCAGGTCGTCGAAGCCCGCCACCGAGACGTCCTCCGGTATGCGCAGCCCGGACTCGCGCAGGGCCGCGCAGGCGCCCAGGGCGACGGTGTCGTTCGCGGCGACGATCGCCGTCAGGTCCGGGGCGCGGCGCAGCAGTTCCACAGTGGCCTCGTAGCCGGACCGGCGGTCGTAGTGGCCGTGCACCGTCAGATGCGGGTCGTCCTCGAGGCCCGCCGCCGCCAGGGCCTCCCGGTGTCCTTCCAGACGGTGGCGGGTGGTCGTCCGCTCCCGGGGGCCGGCGATGCAGCCGAGCCGCCGGTGGCCGAGGGCGATCAGATGACCGGTCAGCTGCCGTGCGCCCCCGCGGTTGTCGAAGTCCAGCGCGATCGCCCCGGTGCCGGGTGCCGGCGGGCGTCCGCACAGCACCACGCGCGTTCCCGCGTCCGTCAGCTTGCGCAGCTTCGTGGAGACCGCCGCCGCGTGCGGCGCGTCCTCCACGGCCCCGCCGGTCAGCACCACCGCGGCCGCCCGCTGCCGTTGCAGCAGGGTCAGATGGGTCAGCTCGCGCTCCGGCGAGCCGCCCGTGTTGCAGACCACCGCCAGCCGTTCCCCGCCCGCCCGGCCGCCCGAGCCGCCGATCTCCGACTGGATCGCGCTCGCCAGGATCCCGAAGAAGGGGTCGGCGATGTCGTGGACCAGGATGCCGACCAGGTCGGAGGTGGCGGCGGCGAGCGCGCTCGCGGGGCCGTTGAGGACGTAGTCCAGCTCGTCGACCGCCTTCAGCACTCGCTCCCGGGTGGAGGCGGCGACCGGGTATTTCCCGTTCAGCACGCGCGACACCGTCGCGGGCGAGACCTGTGCACGGGCCGCCACGTCCGCCAGGGTCACCGTCATCTCGTCGTCCTCCGGTCACGCATGTCGTCGTCGTACGTGCCGTACGCCTTGCCGTCCTCGTGCGCCTCTGTCCGCAGCCCGCGGGACCGCCGCCGGGCAGGACGTGTCGTGCCGACCCTACGACCCCTCGGCCCCTCTTGTTCGTCCCCTCGAACAAGACGTCCGAGGACGCGCTCTTGCCCGGCCCATTGCCCGGAGACCGGCTTCTCTCCCCGTGGAAACCGCTCGCCGCACGGCTCACCAGCACCACTGCCGAGGTGCATATGACGCGTGAAAGCGCATGCTCCCGCGATGAAGGGGGACCGGTGTGACACGCAGGACGGTGCGGATCGCCGTGAACGGCGTGATCGGGCGCATGGGATGCCGCCGGCACCTCGTCCGCTCGGTCCACGCCCTGCGCGAGCAGGGCGGACTCGACCTCGGCGACGGCACCGTGCTGTGGCCGGAACCCGCCCTGGACGGCCGCGGTCGGGGCGGCGACGGCGCGATCGGTCTGCGGCAGCGGAGGAGCCGCGTGGAGGCGGCCGGATACCGCGGGGCGATCGAGGTGGAGCCGTTCAACGAGGAGCTGTGGGCGAGGGACGGGCGGGGGTGCCGGCCGAGACCGCCGCCAGGTCCATGGAGCACGTGATCCGGTGAGCGCAGGACACCGAAAAAATCTTGCGGAGCCCTGCAACCTTTTCCGCACCCCGGGTGTCATAGCTCACGTCAGAACTCTTCGAGGGGGGATCTGGGGGGATCACGGGGGTTCTGATGCGTGAAGGGGGGAAGCCGAGGGGGCCGGTCCGTCGATCCGGCCCCCTCGAAGCGTTCACCGAGCCGTCACCCGGCGGAGGGCGAAGACGCGGGCCGCCGAAGTGGATTTCCTGGTCACCTGGTTGTGGCAGGGCTGTGACGCAGGGCGGTTGCGGGTGCGATTGCCTGTTGTGAACATGGTGGTGCGGAAACGTTCGAAGCGAGAAGAAGCAACTCACTTCAGGGGGAGGCGAGTTCGGCGTGAAGTTCGACATGGGCGCGCAGACGCTGTCGACGCTGATGCGCGAGTCGCGGGGGTCGAGTGACGACCTGGGGGCGCTGATCCGGCAGTTGGTGCGGGCCGCGGAGCCGTTGGAGGGGAAGTTCAACGGTGCGGGCCGGCAGATGTTCGATCAGTTCAAGGCGCGGGCCGATGCGATCACGGCGGACCTGAACGCGTCGCTGTCGGCGATTCTGGGCGGTCAGGCGGGGATGGAGTCGGCGTTCTCCTCGGGTGACCAGGAGCAGGGGGAGAACGCGCGGCGGCAGATGGGCGCGGCGAACTTCGACGCGGCGCGCTTCCGCTGAGCTGCTTTCGCTGAAGGGCGCACTTTCGCCGAGTGGTGCGCTTTCGCCGGCCGGTGGGGCCGGAAGCCGCGGCTCAAGAGCCGTGGAGTCCGGTCGGCCGCGGGACGGCATGACGGCTCGTTCGTCCTTTTCGGTGTTCTCAGTGTTTTCGGTGTTCTCGGGGAGTGGTGTGTGATGGCGGCTTCGGCGGATCGTCGGTCGTACGACACGGGTGCGTCGGCGGACGCGCAGGCGAGTCTGCAGGCGGTGGTGGCCCGGCTGGAGGAAGTGATCGGGCAGCGGGACCGTCAGGTGAAGGCCGCGATGGCGGACTTCATGGCCGACGGGGTGGCCGATGAGTACCACGGCAAGGAGCAGCGGTGGAACCGTGCCTCGCAGGAGGTGCGGAACATCATCCAGCTGGTGAAGTCGACGCTGGAGATGAACGACGCGACGGCGCAGACGACGCTGGCGCGGGCGAAGGCGGCGGTGGACGGCATCGGCTGAGCCCGACCGGCCCCGGTGCCGGGGCGGATGCCGGTGCCGACATGTGCGCCGGCATCAATGCTTTTCGGTTCCGGTGTGATGATGTTGGTGTGTTGGTGCGTGCCTGTACTGACGGGGGTGTGGTGACGGGGTGTCCGGTTGGGATCTGCGGCCGCAGGGCATTTCGCAGGTGTTGAAGTCGACGGGTGAGTCGGCGTCGAAGCTGGAGAAGTACGCCAAGGCGTATGGGGAGCATTTGACGTCGGCGGCGTCGAGTGCGGGGACGATCTCCGCCGAGGGCGGCTCGGGTGGCTCGGGTGAGCAGGTGGGCGGTCTGGTGGCGTTGGCGTTGTCGCAGTATGCCGAGCGGGCGGCGAAGGATCTGCAGTTCATCGCGGCGCGGGCGGGCAAGTCGTTGCAGGGTGCGGTGGATGCGACGAAGGCCTATCTGGAGGGCGATGAGCAGATGGCGGCCGAGGCGCAGCGCAAGGCGCTGGCCGCGCCGAAGGTGGATCTGCCGGGGGTGGGCAAGGCGTGATCAAGCCGGAGCAGATTCCGCAGTTCACCGGGGATCTGGAGCAGCTGGAGCGGGACTGCGCGGCGCTGCGCAAGGACGCCGGGCAGGTGCGGGGTGCCGGTCAGGCGGTGCACACCAGGTTCCAGGGGCTTTCCGCCTACTATCGGGCGCCGGAGGCGGAGCAGCTGTTTGCCACCACCGAGCCGGTCAAGCGGCGGGCGGACGATTTCGCCGGGGATCTGGAGAAGGTGGCCGCCGCCCTGTCCTCCTATGCCAGTGAGGTCCGGCCGTTGGTGAAGAAGCTCAAGGAGCTCAAGGCGCGGGCGGTGACCTTCGTCGAGTCGGTCAGGGGCGACGACGAGTGGCAGTACGACGGGGACAAGGTCGAGGAGCACAACGCGCTGCGTGATGAGATCACGCGGACGGTGGCGGCGTTCTGGGCGGCGGAGCGGACCTGTCACAACAAGATCACTGCGTTGTGGGGCGGGACGCAGATGGTGGCCGGGGACGGTTCGGGCAAGTCGAACCATTACGGGTTCACCGCTGCGGACATGGCGCAGGCCAAGTTGCCCTGGGGCGACCCGGTGGAGGAGAAGCACCACTGGTACGAGGTGGGCCACTGGGTGAAGTCGTTCGTGTGGGACGGCCTGATCGTCGATGGGGTGTGGGGCACCATCCGGGGTCTGGGCACCTTGATCGGGGTGGACGGCTGGGAGGCGGCCGGGCAGGCGTGGAAGGGGCTGGCCCAGCTGGCCACCGGCCTGGTTTTGACGGCGGTGCCGGTGGTGGGGGCGGCGTTCTGGACCCTGCCGGACGACAAGCTGCCGTCGTGGATCCGGGATTCGCGTACGGCGATGAAGGAGACCGGCAAGGCGCTGGTGGCCTGGGACGAGTGGGGCAAGAACCCCGCCCGGGCCGCCGGGGCGGTCACCTTCAACGTGCTCACCACCGTCTTCACCGGTGGCGCCGGCGGTGCGGCCGCGGGTGCGGGCAAGGCCGGCGCGGTGGCCAAGGCGCTGTCGGTGGCGGGCAAGGCGGGCCGGGCCATCGACCCGATGACCTACATCGCCAAGGGCGCCGGCGCGGGCCTGTCGAAGATCGGCGACATCGCCAAAGGCCTCAAGAACATCGGCAACATCACCATCCCCAAGCTGCCGGACACCGCCTTCGCCCTGCCCGAAGGGGCGCTCGCTCTTCCCAACGGCACCATCCGCCTGCCCGAGGGCGCCACCCTTCCCGCGGGGGCGGCGAAACTGCCCGACGGCACCGTCAAACTGCCCGACACCACCACGGTGCTGCCAGCGGGCACCGTCAAGCTCCCAACCGCGGAGGGTGCCCCGGCCCGGTACTTCGACCCGGACGGCAACATCCTCGACGAGCACGGCAAGGTCGTCAGCGACGTCCTGGACGGCCCCGGCGACATCGTCGACCAGCCCAAGCTGGACACTCCGTCCGCCGGCGCGGACGTGCCGCGGGTGGAGTCCCCGGTGAAGGAACCGGCCCTGGCCGGCGCCGGTACCCACACCGCCGAGCAGGCCGGCCGGCACATCCGCCTGGGCGACGGCCTGGACGCCGACCTCGGCGACACCGGCCGCCTCGGCAACGACCTGAACAACCCCGTCAGCCACGTCGAGAACCCGAGCGGCATCGCCGACAACACCGTGGGCGGCATGGCCGACAACCTGCCGACCAACAGCGTGGACAACGCCACCCCCGTCACCAGCACGGGCGACAACCTGCCGGGCAACTCGGGCAACCAGGTCCCGTCCAACAACACGAACAACGTGAGCAACGTGGACAACGCGGTCTCCAACACCTCGGACACCGTGTTGCGCTCCGACGGCCTCAACCGTGGCCCGACAGGCGGCCACGACCTGCCCAGCACCAGCACCGACACACTGTCCCGTACCGACGGCCCGACCGGCAGCGGACTGGACGACCTCGGGCGTACCGGCGACGAGGCTGCCGGGGCCGGTGACGAGGTCATCCAGACCGGGGACGAGGTCGTCAAGACCGGGGACGAGGTCGTCAAGACCGGGGACGAGGTCGTCAAGGCCGAGGACAAAACCCCGCCGAAGTCCCCGGAGGACGATGAGCCTCTGCTGATTCGGCAGGACGACGACTTCAGTGCTACGCACAACAAGTTCGGGCTGCGCAAATCGCACTTCGATCCGGACGTCGGCATCATTCCCGCGAATCCTGAAGGGAAGATTACGCCGCTTGAACACGTGCTCGGGGGAGCGAACCCCGCAGCCAAGGAGTCGAGTCAATTCACCTCTTTCGCACCGAAGGACGGGACCGGGAAGGTCTATGGTGCGCAGGAGATCAGCATCGATTACAAGCGGCTGCAGGCAGACATCGAATCCGGCAAGGTCCAGGGCGTGGAAATCCTGCGTCCGGAACAGATTCAGCGGAGCATCTCGGAAGAGATCAACAAGGTCGCGGGCAAGGAAGTGGAGGTGCCGGCGAGCCTCAAGGCGTCGGACACCGATGCTGTGACCCAGTTCGTGAAAAGTCTCGAACTGAGCAAGAGCAAGACGAACAAGGTGCACCGCAGGGTCATGGCACTGCTCAACACCCGGCGTGACGGAGAATGGTTGATCAGTGGGATCGTCCCGAAGGAGTACGTGACGGGACCGTACCCGACGACCAAGAAGCCGTAACGCACCGGACAGCACGTTCGGACGTGCAGACCCGTAGGACAGGAGAGCCGATTGTCGTCCGACAGCAAGGGTCCGTGGAAGCCCAGTGACCGGGTCGCCGGCCTGCTCTTTGTGGACTTCGACGGAATGGCCGCCGACCCCGACGACGTCATCAGCGACGGCCTCGACGGAGGCTACCGGGACCGTACCGAGGCGCTGCGAGAGGTACTGCGGGATCCGCACGAGGATCCGGCAGGCCGTTTCCTGGCCTGTGTCGCGCTCACGCGCTGGGGAGACAAGAGCGGTTACGACGCCGTGGTCCGAGCGGCAGGAGATCCGGAGTCCGTTCCCTGGCGAGGTGCCTCGTACGATCGCCTGCACGGCCAGGACGACACCTTCGGCGTACTGGCCGACGCGGTGGGGGACAGCGTCGACATGGTGGAGGAGCGCGGCACGGCCGCGGACCGCCTGCGGGCCGTCGAGGCCCTGCTGAGCACTGCCGATCGTGTTCAGTTCGACCGGCACATCGGCTCACTGCTCCGGCGGGACGACGTCGCTGCCTGTCTGCCCGCCCTGCAGGCGGCCGTGACACGCGGCGTGACGCGGTTGACCGAGCAGCCCCCGTCCTACGACCTCGGTCTTCAACTGGCCCTGATGGTCAGTGCTGCCCATCGCGTCGATCCGGCCTGGGCCCAGGGCATGGCCCGCGACCTCATGGCTGCACAACCGGGCGAGCGCGCCCTGAGGGAGCTCGGCGAAGGCATGGGGGACGCCTGAACCTCGGCTTGTCCATCCTCGACGATGCGGTGAAGGCTGCCGTCAGCAGCTGCGGCAGAAGGGGATGGATCTTGCAGTGAACGGCGAGCCGCCGCGGGCCGTGCCGGGGCGCCGTGCGCTGGGTGGCTCCGTGCCCGGCGCTCGCGGACGGCCGCCTGCCGGAGCTCCCGGACCCGTACGAGCCCCTGCCGCTGATGTTCGAGCGGGGCGGCGGCTGCTCGATCGAGGAGTTCATCGACCTGTACGGGGTGATGATTCCTCGCGGCAGCTTCGAGTCCAGCCTTGCTGCCGAACCCTTCCTCACGCCGGTCTCCATCACGCTCGACGCCCTCGATCAGGATGCGGAGGGGCGCATCACCTGCTACGCGAGAATCAGCGATGATCACTCCCGCAGCAGCCCGCGCGGCATCGTGAGGCGGCGTGTCGTCGGCAGGGACGGTGGGACGCACGACGAGGCCTTCGCCCGGAACCTGCGCTGGAAGCCCACGGAACACCTGCGCCTTCGCTCAGAGGGACACAACGACGTGGACCATGTGAGGATCTCCGGACGGGAAGCGGCCGCATTCATCGAGTCCGTGACCGAACGGCTCGCGGGTACACCCTGATCGATGCCTGAGAAGCTCTGAGGAATCCGGTGACGTTCCCCGACTGAACCGGCGGGAGGCCGGGGCAGCCGTCTCGCCCATGGCTCCACCCGCCCTTGAGAGAAACATGTCCGTTCTTATGCGTGCGCCACAGGAGTGCGCGTCCTGGTTCTGGGACCTGGAGGACTGTGCACCGCCGGGTCTGCGGTCGGCGCTCAGCACCGCTGCTCGGATGTCCGACGTCCTGAAGAAGCACGAGTTGTTGACGCCGGACGCGCTGGAATGGTTCTGGATGGTCCCCGAGGCGGGAGGCGCGGTCGCCAAGACGCGTCTACGGCTCACGGCGCCTCTCGATGACGAGAGGACGGCGCGAAGGGTCGAGGAGTCGCGCCCCGTCGGCTTCCCGAATGCCGAGTTCAGCAGCTTCCTTGTGGCGGGGGCTGGGATGTGGTTCGACGAGCACGGCGTTCGGCGCCATGAGGACCGCCTGGTCGAGCTGACTGTTTCCTCCGAACCCCTGGGGCTTTCCGCCGACGTCTCCGTCCACCACGACATCTGGGGCCCGTTCGACTTCCGCGGCACGCCGCACCCCGACGTCCAGCGGCAGAACGCCCCACGTCTCGCGGCGGCCTTGAAGGAGCTCGACGAGCTGCTGGGCGTCGCCGCGGAGCCGGGGGGAGCCGACGTACTTCGGAAGGGCGGAAGGACACGGCGTCGCGGAGCCGGAGGTGACCGACGGACGCGGTCCCGACCTGACCGATCGGCTATGACCAACGAAGGGACGAAGGGCGGAACGCCTGCATGGCTTCGGAGCAGCCGGCACAGGAAGTGCGCGACTGGTTGATCGAGAACGGCTGGTCACCCGGCCGCGACATCGGCGAGAAAGCCGAGAAGATGGTCAGGGCCCGGATGGAGGACTCTGCACGGCAGGGCTTTGCACTGGTGCCGGTGCCGCCTGCCCTTCAGGTCATTCACGCCTACGGCGGGTTGAGGCTGCCGCATCCGAAGGCGCCGGATGTCGCGTGGGTCATGGAGCCGACCGTGGGGTACGACGGCGATGCCGCCGCCATTGCCGAGCTGGCCACGGGCCTCGGAGTGGGTCTGTTCCCCGTCGGGTACGAGGCCTCGGAGCATGGAATCCTCCTGGTGGACGAAAAAGGGCGTTTCTTCCACTTGCATCACACCGGGGGGTACTACCTGGGAAACGATGAATTCGACGCGTTCTCCCGGTTCTTGACGCTGTCGTCGGATCCCGACGCGGAGGACTATTTTGTCTGACCCGCTCACTGCGGTTCGCCGGGCTTCGCAAGGAACGCTGTGATCGCTTCTACGCCTGTCGCCCGATGGAGCTGGGCCCGTGACGACGAGACGTCCGACCCGTTGACCTGCTGTCTGCGCGATGTGCTGGCCGCGTACGCCGTACTGGCGGAACACCGGTTTGCGACGGTGAACCGGTGGTGCGTGTGTCCGTCACCGAGGCGGGCAGGGCGAACAGTTTTCTGTTCCAAGGACGGCTCACGGCGGGTTCGCCGGGGCCGAAGGCCGCTGTGCCGATGGCCGGCCGGGTCAGGGCGGCGCTGCGGGCAGGCGAGATCGGGGCCGTGGACGGGTTCGTGGAGTGCCCGGGCACGGTGGTGGTGAACGCCGAGGGTGAAGAGGCGCGGCTGGAAGGCCTCTTCCAGCTGAGCGCCTCGTCGTTCGCCGGTTTTGCCGGTGTCGAGTTGGCGACGCACACCGACGTGTGGCTGGCCCACGACCTGATGGGGCGTCCCCAGCCGGAGATCCATGCCGCGAACGCGCCTCGTCTGTCGGCGCTGCTGCGGGAGCTCTCGGAGGTGCTCGGTTCGGAGACGGATCCGGATGACCCGACCTGCTTCGCGAGGCCGACCGGGACCGGGGCCGAGAACTTCTTCGACGAGGACGGCAGGGCCGCGGATGTGTGGGGGAGTTTCGAGGTGCCCACCCGGTACGACGTGTTCGTGCACGCTCCGGGGTTCGGGCGGATCGGGTATCGGCGCACGGTCCGGGGCGAGGTGCGGTGTGTGCCGGTCCGGGACGGCCGGGGCGGGCTGCTCGGCCATCTGTGGGCCTCGGATGCGGAGGGGGCGGCGAGTTTCGAGCCGCGGGATGTCGGTGACGATGCCGTGTACCGTGCCGGGCTGGTGTGGCTGGAGCGGTTGAGGGCCGCACACGACCGGGGTCTGTCCCCCTCGGCTGCCCTGGCCGAGCTCGCCGCGCTGCCGGACGAGGACGGCGCGGGCCGTGCCGGTCCTTCCGCCGAAGCGCGGACGATCCCTCTGGCCGTCCTCCGCGAGCAGGCGAAGGCGACGCAGCGGTGACCGCGCCCGCCCGACGGGGCCTTCACCGTCCTCGTGGGAGCCCTGGTGGGGCTTCTGAAGGCGCACTCCGCCCCCTCCGGCATCGGTAGCCCCGCCTCCCGCACCGGCATCCCCACCCCCTGGATCCCCTGGGCTTCTCCACTTCTGTCACACCCCGGCGGTACCGTCGCAGCATGAGCACGGAGGTGAATCGGGTGGGGCAGGCCGGGGAGCGGCGGCTGGTCGTACTCGAGGGCGTCCTGGAGCGGATCACGTATGCCAACGAGGAGAACGGCTACACGGTCGCCCGGGTCGACACCGGCCGGGGCTCGGGCGAGCTGCTCACGGTGGTGGGCGCACTGCTCGGGGCCCAGGTGGGGGAGTCGCTGCGGATGGAGGGGCGCTGGGGCTCCCATCCGCAGTACGGCAGGCAGTTCCACGTCGAGAACTACACGACCGTCCTGCCGGCCACCGTCCAGGGCATCCGCCGGTACCTCGGCTCCGGGCTCGTCAAGGGCATCGGGCCGGTCTTCGCCGACCGCATCACCCAGCACTTCGGGCTGGACACCCTGAGGATCATCGAGGAGGAGCCCGAGCGGCTCATCGAGGTCCCCGGTCTCGGGCCCAAGCGGACCAGGAGGATCGCCGAGGCCTGGGAGGAGCAGAAGGCGATCAAGGAGGTGATGCTGTTCCTCCAGACCGTCGAGGTGTCCACCTCCATCGCGGTCCGCATCTACAAGCAGTACGGCGACGCCTCCATCTCCGTGGTGAAGAACCAGCCCTACCGGCTCGCCGCCGACGTCTGGGGCATCGGCTTCCTGACCGCCGACAAGATCGCCCGGTCCGTCGGCATCCCGCACGACAGCCCGGAGCGCGTCAAGGCGGGACTGCAGTACGCGCTGTCGCAGTCCGCCGACCAGGGCCACTGCTTCCTGCCCGAGGAGCGGCTGATCGCGGACACGGTCAAGCTCCTCCAGGTCGACACCGGGCTCGTCATCGAGTGTCTCGCCGAGCTCGCCCAGCCGCCGGAGGACGGCGGTGACCCCGGGGTCATACGGGAGAAGGTGCCGGGGCACGACGGAGGCGACCCGGTCACCGCCATCTATCTCGTGCCCTTCCACCGCGCCGAGATCTCCCTGTCCTCCCGGCTGCTGCGCCTGCTGCGCACCGAGGCCGACCGGCTGCCGTCCTTCCGGAACGTGGACTGGGACAAGGCGCTGGGCTGGCTCAAGAGCCGTACGGGGGCCGAGCTCGCCCCCGAGCAGGAGGCGGCCGTGAAGCTGGCGCTGACCGAGAAGGTGGCCGTGCTGACCGGTGGACCCGGGTGCGGCAAGTCCTTCACCGTGCGCTCGATCGTGGAGCTCGCCCGGGCGAAGAAGGCGAAGGTCGTGCTGGCCGCGCCCACCGGCCGCGCCGCCAAGCGGCTGTCCGAGCTCACCGGTGCGGAGGCCTCCACCGTCCACCGTCTGCTGGAGCTCAAGCCCGGCGGGGACGCCGCGTACGACAGGGACCGGCCGCTCGACGCCGACCTCGTGGTCGTCGACGAGGCGTCCATGCTGGACCTGCTGCTGGCGAACAAGCTGGTCAAGGCCGTGCCCCCGGGCGCCCACCTGCTGTTCGTCGGGGACGTCGACCAACTGCCCAGCGTCGGTGCCGGGGAGGTCCTCCGGGACCTGCTGTCCGACTCCAGTCCCATCCCCGCCGTCCGCCTCACCCGTGTGTTCCGCCAGGCCCAGCAGTCCGGCGTGGTGACCAACGCGCACCGGATCAACGCCGGAAAGCATCCGATCACCGACGGCATGAAGGACTTCTTCCTCTTCGTCGAGGAGGACACGGAGGAGGCCGGACGGCTCACCGTGGACGTGGCCGCGCGCCGCATCCCGGCCCGGTTCGGGCTCGACCCGCGCCGGGACGTGCAGGTGCTCGCGCCCATGCACCGCGGCCCGGCGGGCGCCGGCACACTGAACGGCCTGCTGCAGCAGGCCATCACCCCGGGGCGGCCGGATCTGCCGGAAAAGCGGTTCGGCGGACGGGTTTTCCGGGTCGGGGACAAGGTCACTCAGATTCGCAACAACTACGAGAAGGGGAGCAACGGCGTCTTCAACGGCACCGTGGGCGTGGTCACCTCGCTCGACCCGGTCGAGCAGCGTCTGACGGTGCTGACGGACGAGGACGAGGAGGTTCCGTACGAATTCGACGAACTGGACGAGCTGGCGCACGCGTACGCGGTGACCATCCACCGTTCCCAGGGCAGTGAGTATCCCGCCGTGGTGATCCCCGTCACCACCGGTGCATGGATGATGCTCCAGCGCAATCTGCTCTACACGGCGGTCACCCGGGCCAAGAAGCTGGTCGTCCTCGTCGGTTCGCGCAAGGCGATCGGTCAGGCGGTGCGCACGGTGTCGGCGGGGCGGCGCTGCACGGCGCTGGACTTCCGGCTCGCCGGCCGGCTGGCCGGCCCGGGGGCTCCCGGCCGGCTCCTCGACGGCCGGGAGCCGCTGCTCATGGAGTCGGAAGCCGCTTTCTGACGCCGCGTCACAAAAAATGATCGATCAAATGCGTCGCAAAGGTCACACAGGGCTTCCCGTGGCCGGAGCGAGCGGGCAAGATGAGCGGATTGGCGGCACTGAGTGCCGCCAACAAGCCCAATGGTCGACCCCGAGTGCACTCTCCTGAGCCAAATGGGGGATGGTAGAGACAGTCAGGGCACCTCAAAGATGAGGCACAACGTCGGTGAGGGAAGACGTGAGCGACAACTCTGTAGTACTGCGGTACGACGGTAACGAGTACACCTACCCGGTGGTCGACAGTACCGTCGGCGACAAGGGCTTCGACATCGGGAAGCTGCGCGCCCAGACGGGTCTGGTGACCCTGGACAGCGGATACGGCAACACGGCCGCCTACAAATCCGCCATCACCTACCTCGACGGTGAGAAGGGCATCCTCCGGTACCGCGGTTACCCGATCGAGCAGCTGGCCGAGCGCTCCACCTTCCTGGAGGTGGCTTACCTGCTGATCAACGGTGAGCTGCCGACCGCCGACGAGCTCGCCGCCTTCAAGTACAACATCACGCAGCACACCCTCCTGCACGAGGACGTCAAGAACTTCTACAAGGGCTTCCCTCGCGACGCCCACCCGATGGCGATGCTGTCGTCGGTGGTCTCGGCGCTGTCGACGTTCTACCAGGACAGCCACAACCCGTTCGACGAGACGCAGCGCAACCTCTCCACCATCCGCCTGCTCGCCAAGCTCCCGACGATCGCGGCGTACGCGTACAAGAAGTCGATCGGCCACCCCTTCGTCTACCCGCGCAACGACCTCGGTTACGTCGAGAACTTCCTGCGCATGACCTTCTCGGTCCCCGCCCAGGAGTACGAGCTGGACCCGGTCGTCGTCTCCGCGCTGGACAAGCTGCTGATTCTGCACGCGGACCACGAGCAGAACTGTTCGACCTCCACGGTCCGTCTGGTCGGCTCCTCGCAGGCCAACATGTTCGCCTCGATCTCGGCCGGCATCAACGCGCTGTGGGGCCCTCTGCACGGCGGCGCCAACCAGTCGGTGCTGGAGATGCTCGAGGGCATCCGTGACTCCGGCATCAGCGTCGACTCCTTCATCCGCAAGGTGAAGAACAAGGAGGACGGCGTCCGTCTGATGGGCTTCGGCCACCGGGTCTACAAGAACTTCGACCCGCGCGCCAAGATCATCAAGGCTGCCGCGCACGAAGTGCTCTCCGCGCTGGGCAAGAAGGACGAGCTTCTCGACATCGCCCTGAAGCTGGAGGAGCACGCGCTGTCCGACGACTACTTCGTCGAGCGCAAGCTCTACCCGAACGTCGACTTCTACACCGGTCTGATCTACCGGGCCATGGGCTTCCCGACCGAGATGTTCACGGTGCTGTTCGCCATCGGCCGGCTGCCGGGCTGGATCGCCCAGTGGCAGGAGATGATCAAGGAGCCGGGCTCCCGCATCGGCCGCCCGCGCCAGATCTACACGGGTGTGGTCCAGCGCGACTTCGTCCCCGTCGAGGAGCGCTGAGACGGACATCCGGTCTCATCGGGCCCCGTGTCCACGCGGTCGGCGGGCGCGGGGCCTCGCATCGGGCCCATCGAGCCCCTCATGGGCTGTGCCGAGCCCGAAGAGGCTGTGAGGAAAGCGGAAGGCGCCCCGGTACGCCGGTCCCCCCACGGGCCGACGACCAGGGCGCCTTCCCATGTCCCGGTACGGATTCCCCCCACGGGATCCGGCCGGGCGTCTGTGAGGTCCAGCGCCTGAATCGCTGCGAGCACGGCGAGCGAACTCGCCGTACCCCGCACCGCAGCCGTACTGCCGGTGCGGTCTGCCGGGACAGCGCACGCACGGGAGGGCCGCTCAAAGCTTCCCGCTGTACCTGCCCCGGCAACGCATCTCCGAGGAAGTCCCCCAAGACATCCCCGGTTGCCGGTCAGCGCCCCCCAAGACGCTGCCCGACAATGACAATCGCCAACTTAGACCTTCGAACCCCTTCGATGGTTACATTCACATCACTGTGATCTGTGTCTCTCGCGCATCTCCGCTCCGTACACAGGAGCCCACGTACGGTGAACGGGACTCCAGCGTAAGGATGATGCGTGAGCCTTGTGAAGAGCTTATGTGAGGCGCGCGTTGGACTTCTAGAGGGTCTCTGACTTCCGTCAGAAGTCGTGATCTCAACGGAATGTTCGCAGCCGCAGACTGTTGGTGACCACGAACACCGAGGAGAACGCCATCGCCGCCCCCGCGATCATCGGGTTGAGCAGCCCGGCGGCGGCCAGGGGCAGCGCGGCCACGTTGTAGCCGAAGGCCCACACCAGGTTGCCCTTGATGGTGGCCAGGGTCCGCCGGGACAGCCGGATGGCGTCCGCGACCACCCGCAGATCGCCGCGCACCAGGGTCAGATCGCCGGCCTCGATGGCGGCGTCCGTGCCGGTGCCCATCGCCAGACCCAGATCGGCGGTGGCGAGCGCGGCCGCGTCGTTGACGCCGTCGCCGACCATGGCCACGCTCCGCCCCTCGGCCTGGAGCCGCCGGACGACGTCGACCTTGTCCTGCGGCAGCACCTCGGCGATCACGTCCTGGGGGTCGATCCCGACCGCCCGTGCCACGGTCTCGGCGACCGTGCGGTTGTCCCCGGTCAGCAGCATGGGGCGCAGTCCCAGCGCGCGCAGCTCCCGTACGGCCTCGGCGCTGGTCTCCTTGACCGCGTCGGCCACGGTGACGACACCCCGGGGCACCCCGTCCCAGCCGACGACGACCGCCGTACGGCCCTCGCTCTCGGCCTCGTGGCGGGCGCGGGCCACCTCCTGCGGCAGCCGGGCGGCGAGGTCCGCGAACCGGCCCACGGTCACCTCGTGGCCCTCCACGCGCCCGCGTACGCCCTGCCCGGGGACGTTCTCGAAGTGCTCGACCGGGGGCAGCGGTCCCACCCGCTCCTCGGCGCCGGCGGCGACGGCCCGGGCGACCGGGTGCTCGGAGGCGTGCTCCAGGGCGCCCGCGAGGCGCAGCAGCTGCTTCTCGTCGGTGCTCTCGGCGGCGTACACCTCCTGGAGGGTCATACGGCCCGTGGTGACCGTTCCGGTCTTGTCCAGGACGACGGTGTCGACACGGCGGGTGGACTCCAGCACCTCGGGACCCTTGATCAGGATGCCGAGCTGCGCGCCCCGGCCGGTGCCGACCATCAGCGCGGTCGGTGTGGCCAGACCCAGGGCGCACGGGCAGGCGATGATCAGCACCGCGACGGCCGCGGTGAAGGCCGCGGTCGCGTCACCGGTGACGAACAGCCAGGTGAGCAGAGTGCCCAGGGCGATGACCAGGACGACCGGCACGAAGACCGCCGAGATCCGGTCGGCCAGCCGCTGCACCTCGGCCTTGCCGTTCTGCGCGTCCTCGACCAGCTGCGCCATGCGCGCGAGCTGGGTGTCCGCGCCGACCCGGGTGGCCTCGACCACCAGACGGCCGCCCGCGTTGACCGTGGCACCCGTGACGGTGTCGCCGACACCGACGTCCACCGGCACCGACTCGCCGGTCAGCATGGAGGCGTCGATCGCCGAGGTGCCCTCGACGACCGTGCCGTCGGTGGCGACCTTCTCCCCGGGCCGTACGACGAACCGGTCGCCGACGGCCAGCGCGGACACCGGGATCCGTACCTCCGTGCCGTTGCGCAGGACCGCGACGTCCTTCGCGCCCAGCTCCATCAGCGCCCGCAGCGCCGCCCCCGCCCGCCGCTTGGAGCGGGCCTCCAGGAAACGGCCGAGCAGGATGAACGCCACGACTCCGGCGGCGACCTCCAGATAGATCGTGGAGGACGCGTCCGTCCGGGAGACGGCGAGGCTGAACTCGTGGCGCATGCCGGGCATGCCCGCATGGCCGAGGAACAGGGCCCACAGCGACCAGCCGAACGCGGCCAGGGTGCCGATCGAGACCAGCGTGTCCATGGTGGCGGCGCCGTGCCGGGCGTTGGTCAGGGCCGCCCGGTGGAACGGCAGACCGCCCCAGACGACGACCGGCGCGGCGAGGGTCAGCGAGAGCCACTGCCAGTGGTCGAACTGCAGGGCCGGGACCATGGCGAGCAGGACGACGGGGGCGGCGAGGACCGCGGAAACGATCAGGCGCCGGCGCAGGGAGGCCGGCTCGGGATCCTGGGGTGCCTGCCGCTCGGCCGGCTCCGCTCCGGCCTCCGGTTCCGGCTCCGGCCGCGGGGGCTCCTCGGCCGTGTAACCCGTCTTCACCACGGTGGCGATCAGGTCGTCGACGGACACCTCGGGAGGGTGGGCGATCCTGGCCTTTCCCGTGGCGAAGTTGACCGTCGCGGTGACGCCGTCCATGCGGTTGAGCTTCTTCTCGACGCGGGCCGCACAGGAAGCGCAGGTCATCCCACCGATGAGCAGCTCGACCTCGGGGAGGTCCGGCCGGTGGGCCGGGGATGTCTGCGGGGCGGTGGAGGTATTCATCCGGAACTCCAGACGGCGGACGGGAGGGAGGGGGAGCGGCGTTGCGGGCTCCGTCAGGCCGTGCCGACGAGCTCGAAGCCGGCCTCGTCCACGGCGGCGCGCACCGCCTCCTCGTCGAGCGGGGCCGCGGAGACGACGGTGACCTCGCCGGTGGAGGCGACGGCCTTCACCGAGCTGACACCGGGCAGCTCGGAGATCTCGGCGGAGACGGCGCCCTCGCAGTGCCCGCAGCTCATCCCGCTCACCTTGTAGACGGTGGTGACGGCGGCGGTGTCCGGGGTGTCGGTCCGGTCGGTCATGGCGTACTCCTCGGTCGTGCTGTGTCGTGTGTCGTGAGGGATGGGATGCGCGAGGCCCACGGGCCGCGCTTGCACACAACACTATACCCCTAGGGGGTATTCCCCAAAGGGTGGCGGTTCCGGCGCGCCGCCTCCGCGTCCGCCGCGGGCCGGGCAGAGGGGAAGGGAGTCCGCCGGCAGTGGCGGCCGGCGGGGAGGCCGGGGATTTCTTCCGGGTGCCGGGCGGGGGAGGGCGGGGACGGGAGCGGGGGCAGGGACAGGCTTGGGCGCGTCTCGAGGCCGTGAGAGCCCCGTACTACCGTTCCGCCGGAAGCGGTGGGCCGCGGGGAAGACCCGGACGGAAGGCGAGGCGGCGGATGCGGGCTGTGGTGTTCGAGCGGTACGGGGAGCCGGCCGAGGTGCGGGAGGTGGCCGATCCGCGGCCCGCGGAGCACGGGGTCGTGGTGCGGGTCGAGGCGACCGGCCTGTGCCGCAGCGACTGGCACGGCTGGCAGGGCCACGACCCCGGCATCGCACTGCCGCACGTGCCGGGGCACGAACTCGCCGGGACCGTGGAGGAGGTGGGTCCGCGGGTGACCCGCTGGCGGCCCGGCGACCGGGTCACCGTGCCCTTCGTCTGCGCCTGCGGCACCTGCCCCGCCTGTGCGGCCGGCGACCAGCAGGTGTGCGAGCGGCAGACCCAGCCGGGCTTCACGCACTGGGGCTCCTTCGCCCAGTACACGGCGCTCGACCACGCCGATGTGAACCTGGTCGCCGTACCCGACGGGATGTCCTTCGCGACGGCGGCCTCGCTCGGCTGCCGGTTCGCCACGGCGTTCCGCGCCGTGGTCCAGCAGGGCCGGGTCGCCGCCGGCGAGTGGGTCGCCGTGCACGGCTGCGGCGGTGTGGGGCTGTCGGCGGTGATGATCGCGGCGGCGTCGGGGGCCAGGGTGGTGGCGGTGGACGTGTCCGCCCAGGCCCTGGAGCTGGCCCGGGCGTTCGGTGCCGAGCACTGCGTGGACGCGACCGGCGTACGGGACACGGCGGAGCGGGTGCGCGAGGTGACCGGCGGTGGCGCCCACCTCTCGCTCGACGCGCTCGGCTCGCCCGCCACCTGCGCGGCCTCGGTGAACGGGCTGCGCCGCCGGGGCCGCCATGTCCAGGTCGGCCTGCTGCCCTCCCCGGAGGGCACCACCCCGGTGCCCATGGCGCGTGCGATCGCCCTGGAGCTGGAGCTCCTGGGCAGCCACGGCATGGCCGCGCACGCCTATCCGCAGATGCTTCGGCTGGTGGAGGCCGGTGTGCTGCGGCCGGACCTGCTGGTGACCTCGACCATCCCCCTGGAGGCCGCCCCGGAGGCGCTCGCGGCGATGGGGACGGCACCGGGCGCCGGGGTCACGGTCATCGAGCCGTGGAGCTGACCTGACCCGAAGGCCGAGGCGCCGAAGGACAAGAAGTCAAAAGGCAAGAAGTCAAAAGGCAAGGGGGACAAGGGCTTCGGCCGGCCCCGCGGCCGCGGTTGCCGGGCCGTGCGGCCGGTCGGACGCGTACCTCCCCTGTGCGCCCCGGCGGCTGAGGGGGCCGCCGGGGGAGCCGGGTGCTGCCGGTGCCCGTCAAGCCTGTGCCCGGTCGATCGGCCGGCGGCGTTCCGTACGCACCGGCAAGCGCCTGTCGCCGGATGCGGCCGACCGCGGACCCGCACGCGTGCGGCACGCGCGACACGGCGGAGGTCCTTGCGGCGCGTCCAAGACGTCCCCTCACTCTCGTCCGAATGTCCGGACAAACCATTGACAGGGCTGCGTGCCGGCATTACAACCGGTAGAGGCCGCCGATGGACGGTGTGGACATACGGCGCCACGACGGACGAAGAGTTCATATCCCTGGTGGTGAGGGCACTTTGGGTGAGGACCCCACGTGCCCTCGCGGCACCCGGGCACCGATCGCCTCCGGCGCGGAAGGCCGCTTCGCCCTGGCAGGAGCGAAGGCGAGCGCAGACTCCCCGCCCGCTACGGCCCCGCGCCGGAGGTCCCCGGCAGATCCCGGTATCCGCGCCGGAAGCGGTGTGCGGCGGACGGCCGTATGCCGCCTGCCCGTGACCTTTGCGCCACTTCCTCGGCGCGGCGCGCACGGCGGCACGTCCACATGTGTCTACGTGGGGACGGAAACCGCAGACACAGTGTCGGGGGCGCCCGACGCGCAACGCTGCTGGGATGGACGTGCGACCCAGGCCGCGACCCGACCGTCGGCGGCCGGAGCACATGAGCTGTACGAACGGCAGGTCTCGACCCGACGCCGCCATCTGCGAAGGAGTAACCGGGCATGACGAAGATCGTCAACCACTGGATCGGCGGAAAGACCGTCGAAGGCGCCTCGGGGACGTACGGGCCGGTCACGGACCCGGCGACCGGCGCGGTCACCACGAAGGTGGCGTTCGCATCCGTCGAGGAGGTGGACGCCGCGGTCGCCGCCGCCAAGGACGCCTTCGCCACCTGGGGGCAGTCCTCCCTGGCCCAGCGGACCTCGATCCTGTTCAAGTTCCGCGCGCTGGTGGACGCCCACCGCGACGAGCTCGCCAGGCTGATCACCGCCGAGCACGGCAAGGTGCACTCCGACGCGCTCGGCGAGGTCGCACGCGGACTGGAGATCGTCGATCTGGCCTGCGGCATCAATGTGCAGCTCAAGGGCGAGCTGTCCACCCAGGTCGCCACCCGTGTGGACGTGGCCGCGATCCGGCAGCCGCTGGGCGTGGTCGCCGGCATCACCCCGTTCAACTTCCCGGCGATGGTCCCGATGTGGATGTTCCCCATCGCCATCGCCTGCGGCAACACCTTCGTGCTCAAGCCCAGCGAGAAGGACCCGTCGGCGTCGATCCGCCTCGCCGAGCTGCTGGCCGAGGCCGGGCTGCCCGACGGCGTGTTCAACGTCGTGCAGGGTGACAAGGTGGCCGTCGACCGGCTCCTGGAGCACCCGGACGTCCAGGCGGTCTCCTTCGTCGGCTCCACCCCGATCGCCCGTCACATCCACGCCACCGCCTCCGCCCACGGCAAGCGCGTCCAGGCCCTGGGCGGCGCCAAGAACCACATGCTGGTGCTGCCGGACGCCGACCTGGACGCCGCCGCCGACGCCGCCGTCTCGGCCGCGTACGGCTCGGCGGGCGAGCGCTGCATGGCGATCTCGGCCGTCGTGGCGGTCGGCTCGATCGGCGACGAGCTGGTGGAGAAGATCCGCGAGCGCGCCGAGAAGATCAAGATCGGCCCCGGCAACGACCCGGCCTCCGAGATGGGCCCGCTGATCACCAAGGAGCACCGCGACAGGGTGGCCTCCTACGTGACCAATGCCGCGAGCGAGGGCGCCGAGGTGGTCCTCGACGGCACCGGCTACACCGTGGAGGGCTACGAGAACGGCCACTGGATCGGCATCTCGCTGCTCGACAAGGTGCCGACCACCTCGAAGGCGTACCAGGACGAGATCTTCGGCCCGGTGCTGTGCGTGCTGCGCGTGGACACCTACGAGGAGGGCGTGGCCCTCATCAACGCCTCGCCGTTCGGCAACGGCACCGCGATCTTCACCCGGGACGGCGGCGCGGCCCGCCGCTTCCAGCTGGAGGTCGAGGCCGGCATGGTCGGCGTCAACGTGCCGATCCCGGTCCCGGTGGGCTACCACTCCTTCGGCGGCTGGAAGGACTCGCTCTTCGGTGACCACCACATCTACGGCAACGACGGCACCCACTTCTACACCCGCGGCAAGGTGATCACCAGCCGCTGGCCGGACCCGTCCGAGTCCCCGGCGGGCGTGGACCTCGGCTTCCCCCGCAACCACTGACCGTCCGCGCGGACGGCGGACCGTCCGGCCTCCGTCCGGCCCCGCCGTCCGCGGCGGTGCCGTGCGGGCGGGGCGTGTACCACGGACGCGGTACGCCGCGGCCGTTCCGTCCTCCCCGAGGAGGGGACGGGAGTCGGCCTCACGGGGGCACCGGCCGCCGCCGGCGGCCCGTACGGTGGAGGCATGGATCTTCGACTGCCCGCACTGCGCGGGCTGCGGCGAAGGCCCCGGCGGCTGCTGGCCGCCGGGGCCGCTGTCGTCGTCCTCGCCGGTGCCGGGACCTGGACGGCGGTCGCCTCCGGCGACCCGCCTCCGGTGCACCGCGCCGACCGGGTCATGACCATGGGCGACGGGGTGCGGATCGACACCTCGTACTTCACCCCGGCCGGCCCCGGCCGGCACCCCGCGGTCCTGCTCGGGCACGGCTTCGGCGGCAGCAAGGACGACGTACGGCAGCAGGCGGAGGACCTCGCCAGGGCCGGGTACGCGGTGCTGACCTGGTCGGCGCGCGGCTTCGGCAGGTCCACCGGGAAGATCGGGCTGAACGACCCCAAGGCCGAGGTCGCCGACGTCTCGAGGCTGATCGACTGGCTGGCTAAGCGGCCCGAGGTCGAGCTGGACAGGGCCGGCGACCCCCGCCTGGGCATGGCCGGCGCCTCCTACGGCGGCGCGGTCTCCCTGCTCGCCGCCGGACACGACGACCGGGTGGACGCCATCGCCCCGTCGATCACGTACTGGAACCTCGCGGACGCCCTGTTCCCGGGCGGCGTGTTCAAGAAACTGTGGGCGGGCTGGTTCATCAGCGCCGGCGGCGGCTGCGGGAAGCTCGAACCCACCCTGTGCCGGATGTACGAGCGGGTCGCCGAGTCGGGACGGCCGGACGCCGAGGCACGCAGGCTGCTCGAGGCGCGGTCGCCGTCCGCCGTCGGTGACCGGATCAGGGTGCCGACGCTGCTGGTGCAGGGCCAGTCCGACTCGCTCTTCCCGCTCGACCAGGCCGATGCCGCCGCGAGGACGATCCGGGCGAACGGCGCACCGGTCGGCGTCGACTGGATCGCCGGCGGCCACGACGGCGGCGACCCGGAGACCGGCCGGGTCCGGGCACGGGTGAGGAGCTGGTTCGACCGCCACCTCAAGAACGACAGGAGCGCCGCCACCGGGCCCGCCTTCCGCGTCACCCGCACCGGAGGCGTCGACTCCACCGACGGCCGGGCCATCCTGCGCGGCGCGAGCGCCGACGCCTATCCGGGGCTGCGGAACGGACAGCGGTCCATCGCCCTGAGCGGAGGCGAGCAGCGCTTCGAGAACCCCGCGGGGGCCGGCCCGCCCGCCGTGTCCTCCCTGCCCGGCCTCGGCGGCTCCGGCTCCCTGGCCCAACTGTCCTCGCTCGGCGCCGGTGTGTCGCTGGACCTCCCCGGCCAGCACGCGCGGTTCGACTCCGCGCCCCTCGAGAGCGACCTGCGCATCACCGGGTCGCCCACGGTGACCGTCCGCATCACGTCCACCAGTGACGACGCGGTGCTCTTCGCCAAGGTGTACGACGTCGGGCCGGGCGCGGCGCGTCCGGTGCTGCCCGCCCAGCTGGTGCAGCCCGTGCGGGTCGAGGGCGCCAAGGCCGGCAGGGACGTCACCCTCACCCTCCCGGCGATCGACCACGAGGTGCGCAAGGGCCACCGGCTCCGTCTGGTCCTGGCCTCCACCGACCTCGGCTACGCCTCCCCGGCCGCCCCGGCCCACTACACCGTCGCGCTCGCGGGCGACCTGAAGGTGCCGACCGCACCCCGGGTGACCACCGCGGCGGGGCCGCTGCCCGCGTGGGTGTGGTGGCTGCCGCTCGCCGGCGCGGCGGTCGCGCTCGCCCTGCCGGCGACCGCCCGCCGGCGCACCGCCGCGCCCGCCCCGGATCCGGAACTGGCCGGCGTCCCGCTGCAGATCACCGGCCTGAGCAAGCGGTACGCCGGATCGGCGGACAGATACGCGGTGCGGGACCTGTCCTTCCGGGTGGAGAGGGGCCAGGTGCTCGGCCTGCTCGGGCCGAACGGCGCCGGCAAGACCACCACCCTGCGCATGCTGATGGGACTGATCCGGCCGGACGACGGCGAGATCCGCGTGTTCGGCCACGCCGTCCGGCCCGGCGCGCCCGTGCTGTCGCGGGTCGGCGCCTTCGTCGAGGGCGCGGGCTTCCTGCCCCATCTGTCCGGCCGGGAGAACCTGGAGCTGTACTGGCGGGCCACCGGCCGCCCGCCCGAGGACGCCCGCCTGGACGAGGCCCTGGAGATCGCCGGACTCGGCGACGCCCTGGACCGCGCGGTGCGCACCTACTCGCAGGGCATGCGCCAGCGCCTGGCGATCGCCCAGGCCATGCTGGGCCTGCCGGACCTGCTGATCCTGGACGAGCCGGCCAACGGCCTCGACCCGCCCCAGATCCGCGAGATGCGCGAGGTGATGATCCGCTACGCGGCCGGCGGCCGCACGGTGATCGTCTCCAGCCATCTGCTCGCCGAGGTCGAGCAGTCCTGCACGCACCTGGTGGTGATGGACCGCGGGCGGCTGGTGCGGGCCGGTCCGGTCGGCGAGATCACCGGCTCCGGGGACACCCTGCTGGTCGGCACCGCCACGCCCGTGGAGGAGCCGGTCGTGGAGAAGGTCGCCGCCCTGCCCGGCGTGGCCTCGGCGGTGCGGACCGAGGAGGGCCTGCTGGTCCGGCTGGAGCCCGGCGGCACGGCCCAGAGCCTGGTCGTGGACCTGGTGCGCCTGGAGGTGCCCGTCTCCTCGGTCGGCCCGCACCGCCGGCTGGAGGACGCCTTCCTCACCCTGATCGGAGGTTCCGCATGAGCACGCCCGCCCAGAGCGCCGAGGCCGCCTCCGGCTACCGGGCGGGCCGCACCCTGCCCCTGCGGGTCGAGCTGGTGCGGCAGCTGAAACGGCGTCGCACGCTGGTCATGGGCGGCATCCTGGCCGCACTGCCCTTCGTGCTGGCCGTCGCCTTCGCGATCGGAGGCGAGCCGGGAGGACGCAACGACCGGGTGACGCTGATGGACGCGGCCACCGCGTCCGGCGCCAACTTCGCCGCGGTGAACCTGTTCGTGTCGGCGGGCTTCCTGCTGGTGATCCCGGTGGCGCTGTTCTGCGGGGACACGGTCGCCTCCGAGGCGAACTGGTCCTCCCTGCGCTATCTGCTCGCCGCGCCCGTGCCCCGGGCCCGGCTGCTGTGGTCGAAGCTGGTCGTCGGGCTCGGGCTGAGCCTGGCCGCGATGGTGCTGCTGCCGTCCGTGGCGCTCGCGGTCGGCACGGCCGCCTATGGCTGGGAGCCGCTGCGGATCCCCACCGGCGGCGCGCTGGACGCGGGCACCGCCGTGCGGCGGCTGGTGGTGGTCGTGGCGTACCTCTTTGTGTCGCAACTGGTCACCGCGGGCCTGGCGTTCTGGCTGTCGACCAGGACGGACGCGCCCCTGGGCGCCGTGGGCGGGGCGGTCGGGCTGACCGTCGTGGGCAATGTCCTGGACGCCGTCACGGCTCTGGGAGGCTGGCGCGACTTCCTGCCCGCGCACTGGCAGTTCGCCTGGGTCGACGCCCTGCAGCCGCGCCCGGAGTGGTCCGGGATGATCCAGGGCACGGCGGTCTCCGTCACCTGTGCGCTGGTGCTGTTCGCCCTGGCCTTCCGCGGGTTCGCCCAGAAGGACGTGGTGTCGTGACCCGGCTGCGGCCAACCGGGTGAACTCCCGACACCAATGCGCACGCATCGGGTTGAGGAAACAGGCAGGGCACGCGGCGCCACGGCCGGCGGACGCACCCGTGCCCGGCAGGTCTCGGTTTTCCCGATCCGTCAAGCAGGAAGACAAGCGCATTGCGACAGACACTGAGCAGGGGAGTGTGCGCGGCAGCCGCCGCCACGGGCATTCTGTCCCTGTACGGCGGCACCGCCCTCGCCGACACGTCCGCGACCGGAGCCGCCGAGGGCTCTCCCGGCATGCTGTCCGGGAACACCGTGCAGGTGCCGGCCGAGGTGCCGGTGAACGTGTGCGGCAACACCGTCGGTGTGCTCGCGGCGTTGAACGGGGCGTTCGGCAACTCCTGCGTCAACGCCGCGGACGAGGAGGACGAGGACGAGGAGGAGCAGCCGCCCCTGCCCTCCCCCGGCGGCTGCACGGACGACTGCGAGCCGGCCCCGCCGGTCGCCCCCGCCCCGCAGCCCCCGCGCACCACCCCTCCGCCCACACGGACCGACCGGACGCCGCCTCCGACCACGGTCGAGCAGCCCGGCAAGCCGCCGCAGCTGGCCGAGACCGGCGGCAAGGCCCTGCTGGCGGCCTCGGCGGCCGGCGCCGCACTGATCACGGGCGGCACGATGCTGTACCGCCGCGGCCGTGCTGCTTCCCACCGGTAGTCCCACCGGCAGCCGCCACCGGTGCCGGGCAGAGGTCCTGCGCCGGCCGTGCACCGGCGGCAGCCGGCCCGGCACCACCAGTCGGGTGCCCGCGCCCTTCGGGGACCGGGCGCGGACGGACCGGACCGGCGGGGCCACCGCCACAGGGCGGCCCCGGCCGGTCCGGGAACGAGTCACCTCACGGATGCCGCACGCGTCGTGCCGGCGGTGGAGCCGGACGGCCGGCCGAGCGGCTCCGCGTCAGCCGTGCACCGGGGACGGCGAGCCGCTGCGGCTGCCTCCCGGTACGGGGATCGTCCTGCCCGTCGGGGTCGATCTGAGACGGCGGCGCACCCCGCGGACGAGGGTCGCCGCCGTGAAGGGCGCGCCCTGGACGAAGCGCATGGCCGGACCGAAACCGGAGGCGGTCATCAGGCCCGCGAGGAACAGACCGGGATGCGAGGACTCGAAGTCGTACCCGACCTTCGGGGAGCCGTCGGGCAGGGCCGCCAGCGATCCGCGCAGATCGGCGGAGAGCATCGAGAGCCGGTCGCAGCGTGCCTTGAACCCCGTGGCGGCGATGACGTGTTCGGTCTCCAGGGTGCGCGTGGTGCCCTCGCGGGTCACCGTGTCCAGCCGCAGGCCGCCCGGCACCGCACTGGCCGCGGCGACCTCGTGGCCCGTCAGCACGTCCACCACGCCCTCCACCCGGCTCCGCACCCACCAGGCGCCCGCCGGCCCCAGGGCGGTGGTCGCGATGCACGACCGGGTCCGCTCCGGCAGACGCCGGAAGAGATGGGGACGCTCGGCGTAGAACCAGTTCCGCCAGCCGACCCCGAGGCCGCTGTGCGGGCAGCGGACCGACTGCCACCAGGGCCGCTCCAGGGGCGGCGGCACATCGTTCCACACCAGCCGGTCCGCCCGCGCCAGCACCCGCACACGCGTGCCCTGTTCGGTGAGCAGGGCCGCGGTCTCCAGCGCCGCCTGGCCACCGCCGATCACCGTGACGTCCTTGCCGCGGAACCGGCCGAGGTCGCTGTGGTCGCAGCTGTGCGACACCAGCGAGGCGGGCAGGCCGCGCAGCGTCCGCGGTACCTCGACGAACGGCATCACACCGACCGCCAGCGCCACCGTGCGCGCGTGCACCGCCTCCCCGTCCTCGGTGACCGCCGTGAAGCCGCCCGGACCGGGCGTCACCCGGATCACCCGGCGCTCGTCCACCTCCGGCACGGCGTGGCGTGCGAACCACAGGCCGTACGCGGCGAAGTGCTCCACCGCGATCGGCTCCGCGTGACGCGCCGTCAGGCCGTGCTCGGCGCAGTACACGTCCAGACGCCAGCGTCCCTGCGGATCGGACAGGTTCGACGCCCACGGCTCGGACTTCAGCAGCATGCCGCGGGGCATGTGGTCCCGCCAGGACGCCATGGGGCGGCCGAACACCCGCAGGTTCAGCCCCGCGGACGCGGCATGGGACGCGATCGACAGACCGTACGGTCCCGCGCCCACCACTACAAGGTCGTACAACATCAACGGTTCGCTTTCTCGTTGTCGGTCATGGGGGGAAGGGGACCGGTGGCCGCCCGGGGGACCGGGCGGGGCGCCGGCAGCACCGTCGTGGGGCTCAGCTTCTGCCGCAGCCGACGGGACACATGGCGGCACCACAGGCCCCACATGGCCCGCCCGGGAGCGCGGTCGTCCCGGGCGTACCAGGCCAGTTCGCGGCCGCCCGGTGCCGTACGCAGCACGGCGAGCGGTGCGTAGTTCTCCACCACGAACGCCCGCCCGGCCCTCGGGGCCCCGTACGGCAGGGCACGGCCCGTCAGGTCCAGGTGCAGGGCGCGTACGACGTCCAGTTCCGCGCTGTCCGTGAAGAGCCGGAACTGGGCGCCGGGGCGTGGGTTGAAGTCGAGCAGGTGACAGCGGCCCGTCGTCCCGCAGCGGCGGAAGTCGAGGTCGAGGATGCCGCGGTAGCCCAGTGCGCCGACGAGCCGCTCGGCCGATGCCCGCACCTCGGGGTTGGCCGTCCAGTGGCCCACCGCGGTCAGCCCCGCGCTGCGCGGCCAGGACAGCTGTTTGCGGCCGGTGCCGCCCGCGCGCACGCTGCCCGAGCGGTCGACGTAGCCGTGGAAGAACCAGTCGCGGTCCGGTCCCGGCGGCAGATACGCCTGCAGCAGCAGCCGGCTGCCCGCCTCCTCGGTGCGCCGGTACAGCTCCCGGGCCTGCTGCTCGGAGTGCACCAGCACCGTGCTGCGCAGATCGCTGCCGGCGGGCAGCAGCCAGGGCCGGCTCCACTTCGCCACCAGCGGCAGCCCGAGGCGGCGCGCGTCCGCCGCGGCCCGCGCCGGACTGTCCGGGATCAGCGTCATCGGGTGCGGGACGCCCGCCGAGGCGCACACGGCGGCCAACTCCGCCTTGTCGGCCACGCGTTCGGGCAGCGCGCCCGGTGTCTCGGGCAGCAGGTAGGAGGGAGCGAGCACATCCCGCATCCGGCCCGCGGCGATGGCGCTCGCGTCGTCCAGCGGGACCAGCACGGCGGGACGCGCGACCCGGTCGGCCACCCGGCGCAGCACCTCGACGACGGCGTCGTCGGACGCCCCCGGAAGGGGCGGGGCATGGACCTCGCGCACATAACGCGACGCGTGGACGGGGCTTTCCGCCGTATCGGCGACGAGATGCACCTCCACTCCCGCCCTGCCGAGCGAGCGCACGGCGCCCAGCGTTCCGTGGTGAAAGGGATTCCGGTCGATCCGCAGCAGAACCGCGGGAACACGGGTGTCGAGCAACGGCATGAATTCTCTCTTCTTTCGAAGCTATTTCGAAGCGGCTCACCCATATGGGCGAGGGAGGCACTCGAAAGCCGCGATGGCGGTGGCGCCATGGGTTTTCCTGTGCCTGACTTGATATGACGGTCCGTCAATACCGGGAAACCGAAAGGCAGAACGGACCGGAGCGAGGAAAGGAACAGGCATGACCCCAGAGCGCAGACGTGCCCGGGTCCGCTGGCCGGCCGTGGGCGCGGTGCTGGCCGCCGCGTCGGTCACCCTGGCGGCCGGCTCCGCGCCGAGCGTGGGGGTGGTGCGCACCGCCGGTGCCCACGCTCCGGTGCCGGCCCCGGCGGCATCCGGGGCGGCAGCCCCGGTCCCTCCAGTTCCTCCGGCCACCCCGGCAGCCCCGGCCTCTCCGGTCGCTCCGGCCACTCCGACTGCTCCGGCCGAAGCGGCCGGCACCTCGCAGCCCCCTCCGTCCGTGATCGTCCCCGGCCCGCCGGTACCGCTCCCGGCGCACATCCTGATGCCCCTCCGGGACACCCCGGCCTTCGGGGCCTTCCTCGGCTCCGACATCCGGGGCGTGATCCGCATGCCCGGGCTCAGCCACTGGCTGGGCGGCGCCGACCTGCGGGTCGGCCACACCTACCTGCCCGGCGGGACCTGGGCCGACATCGAGGGTGACGTCGACTTCCTCGAGACCTGGGCGTACTGGCGCAACCAGCGGCCCGACCGGATGCTCGTCCTCAACGTCCCCCTGCAGGAGCGCAACGAGGAGAACCTCTCCGACGCCGAGGTCGGGAAACTGGTGCGGCAGGGCGCCGAGGGGAGGTTCGACCACCACTTCCGGGTCCTCGCCGAGCGGCTGGTGCGGCTGAAGGTGCCGGACACGATCCTGGTGCTCGGCTGGGAGATGAACGGCACCACATACACCCACCGCTGCGGACCGGACCCGGAGGCGTGGAAGCAGTACTGGAGAAGGATCGTCACCACCATGCGGTCGGTGCCGGGGCAGAAGTTCCGGTTCGATTTCACACCGAGCCGCGGCCTGGACGCCGTTCCCTGGACGCGGTGCTACCCGGGGGACGACGTGGTCGACATCATCGGCATGGATTCCTACGACCAGCCGGCCGGGCTTTCCTTCGACGAACAGGTGAAAGAGCCCTACGGGCTTCAGGCGCACGTGGATTTCGCGAAGGCTCACGGAAAACCGATCTCCTATCCCGAATGGGGACTCTTCCGCAACGGCGACAATCCCGAATGGATGCGGCGCATGCTCGCGTGGATGGACGAGCACAAACCGCTCTACAACACGCTGAGCGACTACTGTCCGCACGGCGTGTGGCGGTGCACGGACAATCCCCGGTCGTCCGAGGTCTACCGGTCCGTCCTGTACGGACGCATCGGTGTGCCGGCTCCGGCGCCCGCACCCACGGCCACGCCCGTGCCGAAGTCCGCCGCCCCGCCGTCCCCGCAGGGCTGCACACCGACGGACCCGGGCGACTGGGTGGAGTACTGGACCGGCGGAAAGCCCTGCGTCCGCCACGACCGGCGATCGGACGGCTAGCGGATCACCGGCTGGTCCGCCGGCGGCCGGCCGGCCCCGCGGGCCGCGGCCGGCGCATGCCGTCCGGGCCCGGCCGTCACCGCTGCGCGGCATCGACGGCGACGGCCGGGACGGTCACCGAGGCGGCGGGGGCGCGGATGACGCCCTGCTCCTGGTCCTTGCGCCGGGGGCGCACCAGCAGGGCCAGACCGGACAGCAGTCCGCCCGCGCTCGCCCCCACCGCGGAGGTCACCCAGGTGGGCGCGGACGTCGGCTCGGTCGGTCTGACCGCCCGCGAGAACTGCACGAGCTGCACCCGGGTGCTGTCCTTGGCGGCGCCCGCCTGCCGGATCAGCGCCTGGGAGACGGCGTTGGCCATGTCCGCGGCCAGCACCGGACGCGAGGAGGTGGCCGACACCGCGACCATGGGGGCGTCCGGCGAGGTCGCCGCCCGCACGTTCCGCTGCAGGGTGCGCAGCGGCACGCCCGCCCGGTCCTGCGCCTCGATCAGCACCGCGAGCTGGGTGGCGACCCGGCCGTAGGCCTGCGCGAAGCCGAGGGCGGCGCCCGAGTCGGACTGCTCGGCCGGGACCGCGACGACATAGCTGGTGGCCGTGTACGTCGGAGGGGTCAGCAGGCCGTACGCGCCGCCGCACAGACCGCCGAGGACGGTGCCCGCCGCGAGCACGGACCAGGACGGCAGGCGCAGCCTCTTGAGACGGGCCGGGGACAGGCGGGACTGACGGGTCGGGGTGTCGGTCATGAGGGGCTTGCTCCCAGAGGTGAGACCAGAGTCGGGAAGGATGAGGACGAACGGGAGGCCGCGGCCGCGTACACGTCCATGAGCCGGGCCGCGCTGCGGGCGATGCTGTAGCGGTGCGCGGCCTCGGGGGCCGTCCGCGGCCGGGGGCCCGCCGCGCGGACCTCGGCGATCGCACGGGCGTATGCCTCGGGGCCGCCGTGCACGCGACGGCCGGCGGCCGGGGGCGGCAGGGCCTCGAGGGCCGGACAGGAGGCGTAGAGCACGGGCAGGCCGCAGGCCAGCGCCTCCACGGCCGCCAGGCCGAACGCCTCCTCCGTGGACGGCGACGCGAACAGGTCCATCGCGCAGATGAGCGAGGGCAGGTCGGGGCCGGGGGAGCCGTCGGAGAGGTAGGGGCGTTCACCGGTGAACAGGACGCGTTCGGCCACACCGGCCTCACGGGCCGTGCGGCGCAGCGCCCGCTCCTCGGGGCCGCCGCCCACCAGCAGCAGCCGGCAGTCGTCCGGAAGCCGGGTGAGCGCGTGCACGAGGACGTCGAACCGCTTGCCCCGGGTGAGCCGGCCGACCCCGCCGACGACGTACGCGTCCTCGGGCAGGCCGAGGTGTCCGCGGGTGCGCTCGCGCCGCTCCCGGTCGAAGCGGAAACGGTCCAGGTCGATGCCGTTGGGGATGACCTCGATACGGGGCGCGGGCACCCCCCAGCGCTTGAGACGGTCGGCCACCGCCGGGGAGACGGCGACCGTGGTCGAGCCCAGGCGCTCGGTGGCGAGGTACAGCGCGCGCACCCCCGCCGTCAGCCTGCGGCCCTCCATCTGCGACGCGCCCAGGGAGTGCTCGGTGGCGACGACGGCGCGGACCCCGGCGAGGCGGGCGGCGAGCCGGCCGTAGACGCAGGCCCGGTACAGGTGCGTGTGCACCAGGTCGTAGCCGCCGGCGCGGATCAGCCGGACCAGCCGCGGAAGCGCGCCCAGGTCGCGGTTGCCCCGCATGCCCAGGTGCGTCACACGGACACCGTCGGCGGCCAGGCCCTCGGCGACCGCGCCGGGGTTGGTCAGCGTCACCACGTCGCAGTCGACGGGCAGATGACGCAGCAGCAGACGCAGCTGCTGCTCGGCCCCGCCGACCCCGAGGCCGGTGATGATGTGCAGGGCCCTCATGTCACAGGCCCTCCACCGGACGCCGGCGCAGCCGGTGCAGCCGGTACTTGAGATGCAGACGCCAAAAGGTGTCGTTCTGGCCGACGTGCACCCGCGGCAGGGCGTGCACACCGGTGAGCGGGCCGGGGTCGATGGCGCAGGCGTAGGCGTACCCCGCGTCCCTCACGGCCGCGACGACACGGGCGTCGATGGTGCCGTAGGGGTAGCAGAAGCCGTCGACGCGGACGCCGGTCAGCTCCTCGAGCCGCGCGCGGCTCTCGACGAGCTCGGCCTTCAGGGTGAGGTCGTCCGCCCGGGTCAGGTCGAGGTGGGTGAGGCCGTGCGAACCGATCTCCATGCCCTCGGCGGTCACGCGCCGGATGCCGTCCGCGGTCAGCAGCGGCTTGCGCGGGCCGAGCGGGTCCCAGGCGTTGTCGCCGCCGAGCCGTCCGGGCAGGACGAACACCGTGGCGCGGCAGCCCCAGCGGCGCAGCAGGGGCAGGGCATGGGTGATGAAGTCGGCGTACCCGTCGTCGAAGGTGAGCCCGACCAGGTCCCGTCCCTCGCCCCGGGCGCGGGCGGCCAGCAGCTCGGCCACGGGCACGCCCCGCAGCCCGCGCCGGCGCAGCCAGGCCAGCTGCCGGCCGAGCCGCTCGGGCGTGACCGTGATGCGGTACGGGTCGTCGGAGCAGTCGCCCACCGAGTGGTACATCGCCACCCAGGGCGGAGGACCGGGGCGTGGAGCGGAGAGTGCGCCGGTGACGGGGCGGTCACCGGTGTCCGGGCAGTCAACGGAAGCGGCCATGTGTGAGCCTTCGTGTGAGGGTGCGTACGGAGCGGAGCGCGGATGCGCAGCCCTGGGCGCCCAGGGCCCAGGTGAGGGGGATGAAGACGGCGAGCACGGTCAGGCAGCCGGCCGCGAGGCCCGCCACCGGGGAGCCCGGCAGATCCGCGACGAACGCCCCGGCGACGGTGGCGACGATCGCGGCGCGCACGGGCCTGCTCAGCTCGGCCAGGATCCGCCGGACGCGGATCGACAGGCTGGGGGAGTCGCTCTGCCGGCCCGTGCGCAGACCGGCGAGCAGCAGAACGGCCGTGACGGTGATGCCCAGGGCGTTGGCGGCGGCGATGCCCACCACGCCCCAGGGGGCCACGGCCGCGGCGCCGACCCAGGACGTCACGGCGATGCCGGCGGTCATCGCACCGACCGGGTACCAGCTGGGCCGGCCCGCCGAGAAGTAGCCGCGCACCAGGGCGCCCACCAGGGTGTGGCCCAGCAGCCCGAGGGCGTACACCCGCATGACCTCCGCGGTGGCGGCGGTGTCGCTCGCGGTGAACGCGCCGCGCTGGAAGAGCAGTTCGATGATCTGCGGGGCACAGGCGATCACCGCGCACATGCCCAGCAGGACCATGCAGGAGGTCAGGGCCAGATCCCGCTCCACACGGCTGCGGGCCCGTTCGGTGTCGCCCTCCGCCAGCGCCCGGGAGACCACCGGGAAGGTGACGGTGGTCAGCATCAGGGACAGCGTCATCGGGATCTGGGCGACCTTCTGCGCGTAGTTCAGGTACGAGATGGCCCCGGAGGGCAGGGTGGAGGCCAGGAAGCGTTCGACGAGAACCTGCGACTGACGGCACAGCGCGAACAGGAGCACGGCGGCGACCAGGGCGATCTGCACCGGCCGCGGCTCGATCTCCTCACCGGCCGAGCGGGGCGCCCGCCTGCGCGACGTCAGCTGCCGCCACAGCGAGGGGACCTGCACCGCCACCATCAGAAAGCCGCCCACGGCGACCCCGGCCGCAGCGGCACGCACGCCCCAGTGCGCGCCGAGCAGGAACATCACGGCGATGATGCCGGTGTTGTAGGCGACGTAGATCGCCGCGGGGGCGAAGAAGCGGCGGTGCGCGCGCAGGGCGGCGCTGCAGTACCCGGCGAGCCCGAAGGCCAGCACACAGGTCGCGGTGAGCCGGGTGCAGTCGGCGGCGAGGCGGGGGTCGGGCAGGCCGGGCGCCAGGATCCGCACCAGGAAGGGGGCGAGGCCGGCGATCAGCGCGGCCACCGCGGCCAGGGCCAGGCACATCCGGGGCAGGGTCGAGGCCACCAGGGCGCGGACCGGATCGTCGGCCGTGCCCCGGGCGCGGCGGGCCAGCGCCAGGCTGAACGCCGGGATCAGCACCAGCGCCAGCCCGTCCTCGATGAGCAGCGTGGCGGCGAACTCCGGCACGATCCACGCCACCAGAAAGGCATCCGTGTCGCTGCCCGCGCCGAACAGCCGCGCCAGCGACTGGTCGCGCACCAGACCGAGCAGGGAGCCGGCGATCGACAGCGACGCCGTCAGGAGCGTGGCCCGGGCGAGGAACTTCCGGGACGCCGAGGTCGCCTCGGCGCCCTCCACCGCCTTGGCGGCGGTGCGCGCCGGGGGGACGGTCGGAGCACCGCCGGCCGTGGGCCTGGGGGTGTGCGAGGGTTTCACCGTCATCGCGCCACGGCCTCCTCGGTCCGCTGCGGCGTTCCGCCCGGCGCCACGGCCCTGCCGTGCTCCCCGCACGCCCCGCGCTCCTGGCCGGCCAGTGCCCACCAGGCCGCCAGGCCCAGGGCCACGCCGGTCAGCACGGTCGAGGGACCGCCGATGTCCCCGTAGGCGAAGTCGGTCAGCAGCCACAGCAGCAGGCCGCAGGCGACGAGCGCGCAGTCGAGCACCGGTCCGCGTGCGCGCGGGCGCCACAGCCCGCGCAGCGCGTGCACCAGCAGGGCCAGCCAGCTGCCGGCGAGCCCGAGCAGCCCGATCAGGCCCTGCTCGCTCAGCACCAGCAGATACATGTTGTGCGGCGACAGCAGCGGCTGCCGCTGGTACGCCGCTCCGGCGCCCGCGACCTCGGAGCCCGAGGACAGTGCCAGGGTGGCGTGCCCGTCGCGGTACTGGGGAAAGCCCTTGAGCCCGACCCCGGTCAGCGGGTGTTCGCGCCAGATGCCGGCGGCGGACGCCCACAGGGCGTACCGGTCGGTCACGGACTGGTCGGGAGCGTCGGTGACGCGTGCGATGGAGCCGATCCGCTCCTGCAGCGCCGCCGTACCGACGCCGAATCCGCCCACCAGGACCACCCCCGCCGCGGTGAGCGCCGCGATCACCTTCAGGGCGCGTCGCATCCCGGCCAGCACCAGCTGCACCGAGCACGTCAGGGCGGTCGCGATCCAGGCGCCCCGGCTGAAGGACAGGGCGAGCGGCAGCAGCAGGACCAGTGCGCAGCCGGCGGCGAGCGCCCGCTGCCGCACCGGCGCCCGGCCCAGCGCGATCCCGGCCGCGCACACCAGGCCGAGCGCCACCGCCGTCGCCATGCCCATCACGTCGTGCGCCCCGAAGGTGCCGACCGCCCGGATGTTCTCGCCCTGGTAGGAGGCGCCGGTCCTGGTGATGTACTGGTGCACGCCGAGCGCCCCCTGCCACAGTGCGAGCCCCACGAACGACCAGGCCAGCAACCGGAAGTCGGCCCGGCCGCGGATCAGCAGCAGTACCGCGGCCGGGACCAGTACGAAGATCTGAAGGTAGCGGCCGAGGCCGTTGAACCCGGCCGCCGTCGAGGGCGCCCCCATGGCGGCGAGCGCGAGCCCCACCACCGGCAGGCCCAGCACCACGGCCGCCGCGGGGGACAGCGGTCGTCGCCGGTCGCGCACCAGACGGACCAGGCAGTACACCACCAGCAGCCCGGAGGCCACGTCGGCGGGGCCTGCGGAGGCCGGCGTCAGCGGCAGGGCCAGCAGGGCGACCACGGCCACCGCGGGCAGGACCGGCGCCAGTGCGGCAGCCCGGTGCCAGGGCACGGTCAGGGCGAGGCTCACGTCGCTCAACTCCCCGTGGGACGTACCAGCGCGGCCGCCGTGCGCAGCAGGATGCAGACGTCCTGCCACAGCGACCAGTCGTCGATGTAGGCGTTGTCGAACCGGCTGCGGTCCTCGATCGAGGTGTCGCCGCGCAGCCCGTGGATCTGGGCGAGACCGGTGAGTCCGACCCGCATCCGGTGCCGGGAGGCGTAGCCGGGATAGGTCTTGCTGAACTGCGCGACGAAGTAGGGCCGTTCGGGTCGCGGCCCGACCAGGCTCATGTCGCCCCGCAGCACGTTCCACAGCTGGAGCAGCTCGTCCAGCGAGGTGCGCCGCAGCATCCGGCAGAACCGGCGCATCTCGTGCTCGTTCGCCACGCTCCACCGGGTCGCCGACTCGTGCTCGTCGGCCGGGCGGTAGGTACGGAACTTCAGCAGCGTGAACGGTTTTCCGTTCTTGCCGACGCGCTCCTGACGGAACACCACTCCCGGGCCGTCACTGATCCGCAGCACCACCGCGCACACCAGCAGCAGCGGGCTGACCAGCAGCAGCAGCGTTCCCGACACCAGGATGTCGAGCACCCGTCTGCCCACGCCCTCGTGGCGTGCCGCCGACATGTCCAGGCGACGGCAGGGGAACCCGGCCAGCCGCTGTCTCGCCGCGTACGACGGGCTGTGCGGGTCGATCTCCCACACCACGCAGCCCGACTCGGCCAGCGACCGCAGCAGCGACTCCTGTTCGACGCGCGCGAAGGGGTGGACGGCCAGCACCGCCCGTACCCCGTTCTGGATGACGGCGCGCCTGACCTCCTCGGCGGTCGTCAGCACCGGCAGGCCCTCGCAGCCGTCCGCCCGGTCGGCGACGATCCCCACCGGACGGATGCCGCACCGCGGATGACGCAGCACGGCGGCGGCCACACGCTGCGCGGTCGCCGCCGGGCCGACCAGCAGCGCGGGGTGCGGGCGGCGCACCAGGACCGCGCGCCGCCGCATGTGCACGACGCCGCGCAGCACACAGCCCGCCGTGGCCTGCAGGGCCAGGCCCGTCAGCACGGTGCGCAGGGACAGGGGGTGGTCCGGCCGGTACGCCGCCACGAGCGCCGCGAGCGCCAGCCAGACCACCGCGACACGGCCCCACACGGCGGGCACTTCCTCCAGCAGTGTCGGCACCGGTGGTCTGCTGTCGCGCGGACGCAGCAGCAGCGACGCCACGAGAAGCAGGACGACGACCAGCGGAGGGCGCTCGGGCCCGGACAGCGCCAGAAGGCCCGGCAGGGCGGCGGCACCGTCCGCGACGAGCAGCGGCACCGGCGAGGGCGGGTGCACCGGGGGCCGCACCGGGGGGAACGGGACACCGGCGGCGGTGCCGCGCGGCGGCATGACCGAGACCGATGAGGACGAGGTGGCGCGTGGGGGTGCGCCGGGTGAGGAAACGGTGGGTTCCGCGGTCACGAGTGCTTCGACTCCCTGTGCTCGGTGGGCTGGACGCGCTGTGCCGCCTGGTTCGCCCCGGCGCCACAGCCTGGGTCGGGTGGCCGGCCGTGCTCGGCGCCGCGTGTCCTCGCGCGCCCGGCCGCGGTGGACGGAGCCGCTTTGTCGGCGGCGGGCCAGGGGCCGAGCAGGTCGCGGTAGACGTCCGCGATCTGCTCGGCGGTGTGCCGTACGTCGTGGACGTCCAGCACGTGCCGGCGGGCCCGGGTGCCGAGCGACGCGCGCAGCGGCGGGTCGAGCAGCACCCCGATGAGGGCCTCGGCCAGTACCGCCGGGTTCTCCGGCGGGACCAGGCACCGGTCGGTGAAGGAGGGCGGCAGACTCTCGCGGGCACCGTCGACGTCCGTGACCACCACGGGCCGCCCGCAGGCCATGGCCTCCAGCGGGGCCAGCGCCATGCCCTCCCAGCGGGAGGGCAGGACCACCAGGTCGGCGGCCTGGTACCAGGGGCGGGTGTCGGCGACGGCTCCCGCGAACAGCACGGACGGCGGGGCCTGGGCGCGCAGCCGGCCGGCGTCCGGTCCGTCGCCGACCAGGGCGAGACGGGCACCGGGCACCTCACGCACGACGGCGTCCCAGGCCCGCAGCAGCACGTCCTGCCCCTTCTGCCGGCACAGCCGCCCCACGCACACCACGAGCGGGGCGGCCGGGTCGAGACCGGCGAGCGGCGCGAGCCCGGCCCGCGCCGCCTTGGCGGGGGCCGGGTGGAAACGCTCGGGGTCGATGCCGTTGGGCACGACGGTGAACCGCGCGTCGATCCCGGCGCGCACGCCGGTGGCGCGCTCCGCCTCGCTGACGCACACCACCCGCGCGGCCCACCGTGCCCCCCACCGCTCCCACCGGAGCGCGAGGGCGGCGGTGGCCCCGCCGACCGCCTCGAACGACCAGGCGTGCGGCTGGAAGACCGTCGGAATCCGCCCGCGCACCGCGAGCCGCCCGGCGAGCCCGGCCTTCGCACTGTGCGCATGCACCAGATCGGGGCGCACCTCGTCGATCAGCCGTGCGACATGCCGCACCTCCCGCGCCAGCGACGGACCGGGCGACCGTGTCGCCCGCCAGGGCCGTACGTCCGCGCCGAGCGCCCGCAGTTGGGCGGTGAGCGCGCTGTCGGGGCAGGCCGCGGTCACCTCCAGGCCGGCCGCCGACTGGGCGCGGACCAGGTCCGCCACCACGCGGGCGACTCCGCCGTCCACGGGCTGGGTGAGGTGCAGGACCCGCGGCCGGGAACCGGCGAAGGGACGGGGCACCCGCGCGGTTTCCCTGCTCGCGAAGGCCCTCGGGGCAGTGGAAGAGGCGCTCATCGCTGGGTGTCGACCGCGGCGAAGAGCACGCCCGTCCACGCCGTGTCCCGCTGGGAGTGGAGCCGGAAGGTCATCTGGTCACCGGTGCGCGGCAACTGGTCCGTCAGGTCGAACACATCGGAGTCGTAGCCGAGGGTGTGGGCGTACGACGGCACACGCGCCGGGGGAGCCGCGGGGTCGCTGATGGTGGAGTTCAGGACATCGTTCGCGGGGTTGGCGGGGTTCGAGAGGGTGACGGACTTGTCCTGACCATCCGTCATGGTGAAGGAGTCACCGGTGGTGCCGCGGTCGCCGTTGTACGCCACGAATCCGGCGATGCCCTTGGCGTTCGCCGGGAAGCGCAGATTGCGCAGCCGCATCTCCTGTGCCCCGCGGGACTTCAGCGGGGCGAAGCCGTCCCAGAGCGCGATGTCGCGCAGCGGCTCCGCCGGGTTCTCGTAGGCCACCACCAGCGTCCAGCCGCCCCACGCCCCGGCCGCCGACTTACCGGCCGCCACATTGACCTGCGCCACGGTGTACAGGCCCGGACCGCTCTCCCGCACCAGCTTCGTCACGTCGGCCGACGCCTGGAAGGCATCGGCGCCGTCCGCCACGCGGTGTCCGATCACCGTGTCGGCGAGAAGTTCCTTGTACGCCCCGCCGGGTTCGGCGATCAGCACGCGGTTGTTGTCCTCCGGCGGCTTCTGCTCGCCCACGCGCAGGTTGCCGCCCCAGTACAGGCGCGCGTACGTCACCCGGGAGCCGGCGGGCAGACGGACCTCCGCCTGGGAGGAGTTGTAGGTGTTCGGGTCGTCGTCGACGTCGACGTAGAACATGTCGAAGTCGCCGTTCTTCCCGCGTCCGCCGGTCTGCGCGGCCGAGCACGAGGGCGCCCCCGGGGTCGTACGGCAGGTGATGGAGACGTTGGCCGCGCGCACGATGCCGCCGTGCTGGATCGCGTGGTACCGCTGGCCGAACGTGATGCCGGGGGCTTCCGGAGCGGGCAGCGCGGCAGCAGCGGGTGAGCCGGCGGGGGCCCACAGCGCGGCAAGGGCGACGGTGCCCACCGTCGCACGAAGCAGCGGAGCCAGGGAGTGGCGCATGACTGTCGTCGACCTTTCGAAGGCAGGTGGGGTGACAGGCGGCGTACCGATGAGGCGCGTCCGCCTGCACAGGGGTGTTGGAAGGTGCGCCGCAACATTAGCCACTAACTGGACAATTGCGATGAAATCCTATGAAACCTGAAAAGTGTGTCGGAGTCGTGAAGGAGGGGCCTCTTCCTGGGATCACCCGAATGGCGGCACAACTTGGGGGTGGGCCTCGCGTTGACAGAGAGCCGGGCATCTTGCCTCGGGTCTTTGAGAAGTCAACTCCAAGGAGTGCATTCCATGTCGCGCATCACCAAGGGCCTGCTCCTCACCTCGGTCGCGGCCTCGGCCATCGTCGCTGGTTCCGGCGTCGCCTCCGCCGAGAGCGAAGCCACGGGTGGCGCCCTCAATTCCTCGGGGCTGCTGTCGGGCAATGTCGTTCAGGTTCCGGCCCACGTTCCGGTCAACGCCTGCGGCAACACCGTCCACGTGGTCGGTGCGCTGAGCCCGGCCACCAACAACACCTGCGCCATCGACTGACGCCCCTCCTGTTCCCCCGATCCGGCCGCTCTTTCGGCAAGGAGAGCGGCCGGTGCCGTTTTCCATGCCGGGGACAGGGAGCGGCCGGCCTGTCCGTCCAACTCGTCCTCGAATTCGGCCGGGTCGCTTTCGAAATCCCCGGACGGCAAGGACGGAGAATCGCCGGACCCGCCGTCCTGCCGGCCGGTCCGGCCCGTGAACGCGGTCGCGCGGGGGAGCCACCCGGTGCGCCGTGCCGCCGACGTCACGCGCTGGGGCCGAGACGGACGCTGTCCCCGGTGCAGCCGATCACCGCCGGTACCGCCGCCGAGGCGTGAACGCTGTCGCTCCTTCGGAAATCTCATATGAGGAGTCGGAAACTTCGGTGCCCCAGGTTTCCGCCCAGGCCAGGGCTCGTTGTACACGGCGACACAACTCCTCCGGCGACCTACGTTGCCGAAGAAAGGAATACGGATGAAGTCCCTGAAGGCTGCCGCCGTCGTTGCCGGGTCCTTGATCGTCGCCGGTGCCGCTACGCCGGCGGTGGCACAGAGTTCCACCCCCGTGGCGTCCTACAACCTTGACGGCGCCGTGAACACGACCACCGAAGGCACCCGTGACGCCAAGGGTCCCTTGGGGACGATGTCCCTGAAGGTCGATTCCGACAAGGTGCTCGACACCGAGAGCAAGGGGTCGGTGCTCCACACGGTGAAGGACACCACGAACACACTGAACGACCGCAAGCCGTTGCTCGGCGGTCTGCCCTTGCAGGACTGAGACCAGGTCGTCTCAGCCGTACGGAGCCGGCCCTCGATGGCGTCGAGGGCCGACTCCGTTTTTCCCGCCCGCGCCGCCCCGTTTTCCCGCCCGCGCTGTCCCAGCCCCACCAGCCCGGCTGCGACACAAGACCCGCTGCGCGGATCCCGGGCCGAGAAAAATCGAGTGCGCCCCTCAGTACGCCCCACCAAGGGAGTGACGGGGTCTCACGTCCCTTGCCGCCTGCATCGGTGTCCTGAGTCACTGGAGACATCCAACCGGTGGGCAGCCCATCCCGCTCGGGGGCGTGACTCCGGTGTGTCCTCCAGCCCCTCTACGGACAGGGGGCTCGGGCTCCGCCGGAGCCGCGATGGGCACCCTCGAGGGGGATTTGGATCCCCAGTCGGTGCCACGTCCGCGGCACCGACTGGTCGGTTGTCGGGCGACAATGCCGAGTTGGTTCCCATGGATGACCCCTTGGCTGACACCCTTGTCGGACACGCGGTGTTGTGGGCCACTCGTGGTATAGAACCGGCTGCCCGCTCGCGGGCGGCACCACCATGACCATCCCGGGCACGGGCCTGTCCACGGCGAGCAGCGTCTCCTGAGGCGAAGGCCGTTTCGTCGAGTGTGAGGGCAGCGACCCGGGCGAGAGGGTGGCCGCGTGTGTCTGCCACCGATGACGGCACTGGCCCATCGAACCTTTGTTTACGTACGCGGAGGCAGCCTCGGAGGCACACAGCGGAAAAGCGGGACACGGATCAGCCGTCCTCTTCCGCCGGCACGCCGCTCCGGGCCGACCGCGCAGGCGTCGACCAGCCTGGAAGAAATGAGCACCGCGGGGATGACGGCGAGTTCGACGCCCCATGCCACGAGAAGGTACGAGCGTGAGCCGACTGCGCTTGTGGAGCGTCGTCGCGGCCGTCATTGCTGCACTTTCCTGATGACCTCGGACAACACCGTGGTGAAGGTCGCCCTTGCCTCTGTCGGGTCGCGGACTGGATCTGCCCTGGAAGGATCTGCTGGGGGCTCTTGTCGGCGGAAACGGGTGCGGAGGCGGTCCGGAAACGCACTGCGCGGGCACGTTCCGCGCAGCCATCGCGGTGGCCGACGCGAGTGCGGTCGTACGTCCCTGCCTGCGTTGTGTATGCCCATATCCCACGGGACATCCCTCAGGCACCGGTTCGCGGTCGTGCCGGGCGAGAGAGCTGCGGAAAGCCCGGCCGGGGAACTTCTTGGGACAACCGTGTGACGGCCCGCGACCCCCACGGCCCTCGGGCGTCGATATCACGCGAGGCGCGGGCGCGGCGGGTTCCTCGGGAAAATCACCTGCCACAGAGTGAACAACGCTTTCGCCGATCGTCTCGGGGACCGGTGTCGGGAGAGGCCGGATGCCCGCTGAGAAAAGCGAATCGACGGCCCTGGAGCTTTCCGTGGCTCGTACCTGGTTCGTCTGAGCAGCCGCAGACCAACGTTGTGAATTTATCTGGTAAATGCTCCGTCTGCGGCAACTTCTGGCTGTATGGGTGACGGCGCGGGTCTTCATGCTGGAGTGATCGTTGGGCTGGGTGTTCAATTCTGCTCACGGGGCTCCGCAACGGCTGGGCTCCATCGCAGAAGACCGAAGGGAAGAAATTCCGTGTCGAAGATCAGCTTCGAAGAGCTTGACGGCCTGACCGGCGAGATGCTGCCGGAGCGCGCGGTGCTGTCGGCCTTCTACGGCGGCGGCCACGACGGCAGCAACATTGTGAGCAACCCCGTTTGCGCGACCCAGCAGCTCCAGCCGTCGGGTGTCCTCGGATACCTCCTGGGGACCCAGTCCCAGAACCAGGTCTGCCACGCCTCCGTGGCCAGCTCCAACTAGTTGGCGGGGCAGCGGCCGGGGCGTTCTGTCCCGGCCGCCGGCCTCGTATGCGTATGTACTCGAAAAAATGTGCCATCGGGTGTTCGAGACGGTGCCGGGTACCTCGTCGAGGTGGCGCGACACCGTTTTCAGTGTTTTGAGTGTCCCGGCTCTGGAGTTGCCCAGGAGGAACCCAGTGTTCCTTCCGGGGCGTTGTTTCTCATAGAAACATTGCTCCTCACTGCGCTTTCGGCAGCAGCACATACTCATTATGGCTGGTTATGGCTTCTCGAAGGCGGTGGCAGCAGATGGTGGGGGCAGCAGAGCGGCGCGCGCTTTCGCCGAGATGCCCGGTTCCCTGCGGAGTCGGCCGCGTCCATCGGTTCGAGCTTCACCGGGTCGCATCAGACGCATCCATGTACCCGCTGAAGAAGGCGAGTTGACGGCCGCATAATCTTCCGCGCGCTCATGCCGAGTTCACCGAACAGCCGCGGATCTGCACGGTGCATTTATCTGCCGGTTGCTCCGTCTGTGGCAACTTCTGGCTGTATGGGTGACGGCGCGGGTCTTCACGCTGGAGTGATCGTTGGGCTGGGTGTTCAATTCTGCTCACGGGGCTCCGCAACGGCTGGGCTCCATCGCAGAAGACCGAAGGGAAGAAATTCCGTGTCGAAGATCAGCTTCGAAGAGCTTGACGGCCTGACCGGCGAGATGCTGCCGGAGCGCGCGGTGCTGTCGGCCTTCTACGGCGGCGGCCACGACGGCAGCAACATTGTGAGCAACCCCGTTTGCGCGACCCAGCAGCTCCAGCCGTCGGGTGTCCTCGGATACCTCCTGGGGACCCAGTCCCAGAACCAGGTCTGCCACGCCTCCGTGGCCAGCTCCAACTAGTTGGCGGGGCAGCGGCCGGGGCGTTCTGTCCCGGCCGCCGGCCTCGTATGCGCATGCGCTCGAAAAGATGTGCCATCGGGCGTCCGAAGCGGTGCCGAGTGCCTCGTCGAGGCGCCATGGCGCCGCTTTTTGTGTGATGAGCGACTCTTGGCTCCGGAATCCCCCCGGAGGAGCTCGGTGCTTTTTTCGGGGCGCTGTTTCCTGTAGACACATTGCTTGTCGTTGCGCTCTCCGACAGCGGCACATATCACTTGTGACGTGCCGAAGGCGGTGACGGAAGACGGTAAGGACAGCGGAGCGGCGTGCGCCTCCGTAAAGGAGCGCGACCCCCTGCAGGCCCGGCCGCCACAAGGCCCGGCGGGAGAACTATCCCTTTGGGAGACCACCATCAGTACACACACATCCACGCCGGTTCAGGCAGAGCCGCCTGCCCCTGCCGGGGCCATGCCCATGCTCACCGAAGGAACCGAATTGGTGGGCGAGTTCGCCGGCTCCGGATACCGTCGTCCACCACGCCTGGTGTACCGCTTCGACGGGCAGGTCATCCAACTGCCCGATCTGCTCTACGAGACCGCCAGGGCGCTGGAGCGGCACCAGGGCGAGGCGGTGAAGTCCGGGGACAGCCGTCAGCTGCTCGACAGCGTGGCGCAGGAAGTCACCCGGGCCACGGGACGTACGTTCGCCGCCGAGCATGTGGCCTTCGTGCTCGACAACAAACTCGCACCGCTCGGGATCACCACGCGGAGCGACGGCACCCTTGCCGAGTTCACCAAGGCCGCGCATCCGTTCCTCGGTCTTCGGCATCGCACCGCGGTGGTGTCCGAGAAGGGTTCCTGGTTCCTCGCGGGACTGTTCGCCTGGCTGTTCCAGCCCGTTCTCGTGCTGTTGTTCGTCTCCGCGTTCCTGGCCGCCGAGATCTGGCTGTTCAGCACCCACAACGCGAGCTACGCCATGATCGCGGTGATGTCCGACCCCAGCGGTGTTCTGATCATGCTGGGGCTGGCTCTGGCGTCCGCGGCCTTCCATGAGATCGGCCATGCCGCGGCCTGCCGTTACGGGGGAGTGCGCCCCGGGGTCATGGGGTGCGGGCTCTATTTGGTGTGGCCGGCCTTCTACACGGACGTCACCAACTCCTACCGGCTCGACCGGACCGGACGGCTGCGCACCGTTCTGGGCGGCGTCTACTTCAACAGCCTGTTCATTCTCGGCCTGATCGCGCTGTACCTCGCCGACCCGTCCCCGGTGGTGCTGGCGGCGATCATGCTCGTCAATCTGGAGATGCTCCAGCAGCTTCTGCCGACCCTCCGTTTCGACGGGTACTACATCATCTCGGACCTGGTCGGCATCCCGGATCTGTTCAAGTACATCGGGCCCATCCTGCGACGCAACATCCTGCGACGGCCGCCGGAGGAGCGGCTCAAGGCCCTCAAGCGGTGGCCCCAGGCCGTCGTCACGGTCTGGGTTCTCGCGGTCCTGCCCGCCCTCGCCCTGCAACTCGGCCTCATCGCCTTCCGCATCCCCCAGATGGCGATGGCGGCGTGGAACACGTCCCGCGAGCTCTTCACCAACGCCACCGCCAGCAGCACCCCCGTGCTGAGCACCGCGGCGGCCTGCGTGCAGATCCTTTTCCTGCTGCTGTCGCTGGCCGGCATCCTGCTCATGCTCTGGTACCTGGGAAGTGCGGTGGTCCAGCTCATCCGCAAGCGCTTCAGCAAGAAGGCGGACCTCGCCGAGGTGCACCAGCACGGGAGGCCGTGACCGCCGCGGCGGGGAGCCGCGGCCACCGGAGCCGCCCGGCCACGCCGCGCGGGTGCGCCTTTACGGCCCCGGCGATCAGTCCCGTCCCAGAACGGTCTGCCGACCAAGAAGTCGGCAGACCGTTCTGCTTTCTCCGCCGACCCGTCCGGCGCCGTACGCCCGCGCACGCCGACCGGACAGCAGGGCGCAAAACGGAAAACGGAAAAGTGTTCACGCGCATTCGCCGGCCCTCGGGCTGGCGGCCCCAGGAGTGCGGCGGGGAGAAGGCCGTACCGGCGCTGCCCGTGGGTCCGCTGCGATTCCTGGCCGGGTGCGCCGTGTCGCCGGGCAGGTGTTCCTGCTCCAGGTCATGGTCGTCGTCCTGGTCGTCGCCGCCGCTCCGGCGGCCCTTGTGCTCCAGGCCCGCGAGGACGGCATGGCCGATGCCCGGCAGCGGTCCCGGGACATCGCCGGGACGCCGGTGTACGCCCCGGACACGCCGGGATCCATGACCGGCCCCGATCCTTCCGGGCAGTTGCAGCCTCTCGCCGAGAAGGTCACGAAAGAGACCGGTGCCGACCTCGTCGTCGTGTACTCCAGGGACGGGGTCCGCTGCGCCGGACCCACGGCCTCGGGCCGGCGGAGATGACACGGATGTACGACCACCACGACGCCATCCTGCACGCGGTGCGGGAAGGCGTTCTGATCGTCGGCGAGGACGGGCGGCTGCTGCCGGCCAACAGCGAGGCCCGGCGGCTGCCGGACCTGCCCCCGGACGCGGAGGGGCGCAGGACCGACGCCCTTCCCCCGGCCGCGCGAGCGACGGCATCGCCCTGCTGGTGGTACGCACCCATGTGCTCGGCCCCGAGCAGGTCGCCGACTGGGACGTGCCCTGCGACCGCGGCCGTGCCGCGGGTCCGCGCCGAGGCCGTGGCGCGACGGGAGGCATGGGGGCCGGCGGAGGCCGGCTTCGCCACCGAACTCATCCTCGGCGAACCGGTCACCAACGCCGTCCGCCACAGCAGCGCCCCCCCGTCCACGTCCGCCTGCTGCGAACCGCAAACTGATCTGCGAGGTCTCCGACGGCAGCAGCACCTCGCCCCATCCGCGTCACGCGGCCACCACTGACGAGGGCGGACGCGGCCTGTTCCCGGCCGCCCGGTACGCCGAGCGCTGGGGTACCCGGTGCACCGCCACCGAAAAGATCATCTGGACCGGGCAGCCCCTGCACGACGGCGAGGCGGAATCCGGCGGAGACGGGGACGACCCGCTCGACCAGCGGGCCGATGTGACGCTGTGACACCGGCACCGGGCTCGGGCCGGACGTTGGCCTGAACGGGGGATTTTTGGAGATTCGTGCGGCCCTCCGGCGGAGCGGCGGAGCGCTGATGCCGGCCGCGCCCAGGACATGCCGCTCGAGGCGTTCCGTACCGTTCCCGGCCGTGTGCCGACGTACTCCGCCGGTGGGAACGGTTGGATGGGGGAGGGGTTCGGCTTGTGACCTGCGGCACACCTGTGCGGTGCAGCTCGGCCCCGGCGTCCCACCGCCCGCCGCCCGCGCCGTCGTGGGGCACGGCGCGCTCAATGTGACCAGGACCATACGCGCCCGCGCCGAGCCGAGGGAGCAGCGGGCTGCCCTGAGCCGGCCGGGGCCGCCGGCCGGCAGTGGCGGGAGCGTTGCCGTCGGCGGTGCCGTCACGGACACGAAACGCCCTGGAGGGAGGATTCCCTCCGGGGCATTTGTGCTGGTGACAGGTGGCGCCCCCGGTAGGACTCGAACCTACGGCCAAGCGCTTAGAAGGCGCCTGCTCTATCCGCTGAGCTACGGGGGCCTGTGTGGCGCGGCCTCTGTCCTGGTGCCCGAGTGAGGGCTGATCCCTGACAGCGCCGGGGACAAGGATAGGGCTCCCGGATCCCTGTCCCTGTTGCTTCGCCTCCGTGGCTCGATGTGGAGGTCCGGTGAAGCGGTCCTGATAATCGCAGGCAGGTGCGAATCTCGCATCGCTTTTGGCGTTCGGCGCACCTGGTGTTGTGCACTCGTTATGCCGGGGCTCTACCCGCGTCCCAGTCGCCCTTTCCGCCCCTTGTGTTCCGTCGGCGCGCGAACACGCTCATATGCTTCAGAATTCCCCTAAAATTGGGCATTCTTCGCATGTGGTGACCTTGGACGTACGGCCTCAACTGCTCGACGCACTCTCCGCCCTGCGCGACCGTGTCGCCGCCGTGCGCTTTCCGCTGCCCTTGGAGGGGGCTCCTCGCGCGCGTGCCAACCGCGACGAGTTGCTCGCCCAGCTCGACGACTATCTGGTGCCCCGGCTCAAGGAGCCCCAGGCGCCGCTGCTGGCGGTCGTCGGGGGGTCCACGGGCGCCGGAAAGTCCACCCTGGTCAACTCCCTCGTCGGACGGCGGGTCAGCGAGGCGGGCGTACTGCGGCCGACCACCCGCACCCCGGTGCTGGTCTGCCACCCGGAGGACCACCACTGGTTCAGCGGCATGCGCGTCCTGCCCCATCTCACGCGCGTGTGGACGCCCCGGGACGAGCCCGACCCCACGGACGGCGTGCTGACACCCGGGCAGGACCCCTCGCGGATCCTGCGCGTGGAGACCGTCGAGACCCTGCCGCCCGGCCTCGCCCTGCTCGACGCGCCCGACATCGACTCCCTGGTCGCCGACAACCGCTTCCTCGCCGCCGAGCTGATCTGCGCCGCGGACATCTGGGTCATGGTCACCACCGCCGCCCGGTACGCCGACGCCATCCCCTGGCATCTGCTGCGCACCGCCAAGGAGTACGACGCCACGCTCGTGACCGTGCTGGACCGGGTGCCGCACCAGGTCGTCTCCGAGGTCTCCCGCCAGTACGGGGCACTGCTCACCAAGGCCGGGCTCGGTCATGTGCCGCGGTTCACCGTGCCGGAGCTGCCCGAGTCCGCCTGGGGCGGAGGGCTGCTGCCCGCCACCGCCGTCGCCCAGCTGCGCGCCTGGCTGATCCACCAGGCCCAGGACCCCGCCGCCCGGCAGTACGCCATGGCCCGTACGGCCCACGGCCTGCTCGACTCGCTGAAGTCCCGGATGCCCGAGCTGGCCAGCGCCGCCGCCGCCCAGTACGCGGCCGCGCTGCGGCTCACCTCCGCCGTCGACAGCGCCTACGACAGCGAGTACGCGCGCGTGCGGAGCCGGCTGCAGGCCGGCGCCGTGCTCGCCGGGGACGCCCTGAAACGGTGGCGTGCCTTCCCTCTGGACTGCTCCGCCGGCGAGCTGCTCGACGCGCTCACGGAGAGCCTCGGCGCCCTGCTGCTGTGCGCGGTCACCGCCGCCGACGAGCGCATCGACGAGGCCTGGCGGCGCGAGCCGGCCGCCCGTGCCCCCGAACTCGCCGTCCGCGATCCGGAGCCGGAGAGCGCCGAGCACCGTATCGGGCTGGCCGTACGGCGATGGCGGCGCGAACTGGAGGAGTACGCCGAGGACGAGGTGCACGAACTGGAGCGCGGCGTCGCACCGGACCCGGAGGTCGTCGCGGCCCTGGCCGCCACCGGGCTGCTGGGGGGCCGCCGTGCGCGGTCCGCGGGCGAAAAGCTCGCAGAGCGGATCGGCGCGCACGGGGCACTGCGGCTGCGCGACCGCGCCGGACGGCTGCTCGCCGAGCTCCTGGAACGGGTGATGCAGAAGGAGCGTGAGCGGCGTCTGGCCCCGCTCGACGCCCTCGAGGTGCACCCCGAACCCCAGGCCGAACTGATCGCCGCGCTGTCCGTACTGCTGAAGGAGAGGTGACCGGTGACCGCCGTCACTGACCAGGACCGAACGGAACACACGGAGCACACCGAGCAGACGGAGGGCGTCGTCGCCATCAGGAGCAACGGACCGGGCGGGCAGGAGACGGGGGAGGACGGGATCGAGCACTTTCAGGCGGTCGAGGACGCTCCGGAGGCCGGAAACATGGAGAAACCGGAGAAACCGGAGAAACCGGAGAGGATCGAGAGGCCCGAGAGGCCGGAGAAACCGGTGAACGCCGAGGAACACCGCCTCTCCGCTTCCGCGGCGGAGACCGCGCACGCCACGCTCGCCCCCACGCGCGTGGGGCACGACGACCGTCCCCCGCGCGTGAAGGACGACGACCCCCCGAGCCGTACGGAGCCCGACGGCGTCTGGGACGATGGGCTGATCGCGCGCCGTGTCACCGAGCCGGCCACCACCGGCACCACCCCCCTCCTGCCCGCCGAGTCCAGGCCCGCCAGGACGCCGACGGTGCCCCCGCTGACGTACGACGCACCGCTGCAGGCACGGCTCGACGCGCTGCGCGAACTGGTGGGCCTGTCCCGCACCCGGCTCGACAGCGGCACCCTCGCCGAGGCCAGCCGGGTCCTCGACGAAGCGGCGGCACGGCGCCGGCTCTCCGGACAGCACACCGTCGTCGCCATCGCGGGCGCCACCGGCAGCGGCAAGTCCCAGCTGTTCAACGCGCTCGCGGGAGTGGCCATCTCGGAGACCGGCGTACGCCGGCCGACCACCGCGGCGCCCATCGCGTGCAGCTGGAGCGACGGCGCGGCGAGCCTCCTCGACCGCCTCGGCATCCCCGGGCGGCTGCGCAGACGCCCCCTGCAGGGCCCGGAGCCCGATCCGCAGCTGCGCGGGCTGGTCCTGGTGGACCTGCCCGACCACGACTCGGCCGTCGTGGAGCACCGTGAGCAGGTGGACCGCATCCTCGCGCTCGTCGACGCCGTCATCTGGGTCGTCGACCCGGAGAAGTACGCCGACGCCGTCCTCCACGAGCGCTATCTGCGTCCCATGGCGGGCCACGCGGAGGTCATGTTCATCGTCCTCAACCAGGTCGACCGGCTGCCCGGCGAGGCCGCCGAACAGGTCCTGGACGACCTGCGCCGGCTGCTCGACGAGGACGGCGTCGCGCTCGGCGAGCACGGCGAGCCGGGCGCGACCGTGCTCGCGGTGTCCGCGCTCACCGGGGACGGCATCGGTGAACTGCGCGAGGCACTCGGCCAGTTCGTGTCCGAGCGCACGGCCGCGGCACGGCGGATCTCGGCCGATGTGCGCGCCGCGGCACAGCACCTGCGGCCCGTGTACGCCACCCGGCGGGGCGCCGGGCTCAGCGAGGAGGCACGCGAGGAGTTCGCGGCCCGCCTCGCGGACGCGGTGGGCGCCACCGCGGCGGGCGAGGCGGCCGAGCGGGCCTGGCTGCGCAATGCGAGCAAGGCCTGCGGCACCCCCTGGCTGCGGCTGTGGCGGTGGTGCCGGGACCTGCGCGAGCCGCCCACCGGCCGGCTGCCGCTGCGTGCACAGCCGGAGGAGGAGGCCACCGCACGGCAGCGCGTCGAACAGGCGGTGCGCACCGTGGCCGACCGGGCCTCGGCCGGCCTGCCCGCGGCCTGGGCGCAGGGGGTGCGCGAGGCCGCCGTACGCGGTGCCCAGGGGCTGCCCGAGGCGCTGGACGAGCTGGCGGCACGCACCGAGGAGCCCCCGGGACGGCCGCTGCGCCCGGGCTGGTGGCCGGCCGCGGTCCTCGCACAGGCGGCGATGACACTCCTCCAGGTCGTCGGGGGGCTGTGGCTGACCGGACAGATCATCGGGGTGATGGCGCCGAACCTGGGGGTACCGGTGCTGCTCATGATCGCCGGCATCGTCGGCGGGCCGCTCGTGGAGTGGAGCTGCCGGATCGCGGCACGGGGACCGGCACGGCGGTACGGGCAGGAGGCGGAGCGCCGGCTGCGGGAGGCCGCGGCGGGATGCGGTCGTGCCCGGGTGCTGGATCCGGTGGCGGCGGAGCTGCTGCGGTACCAGGAGGTGCGCGAGCAGTACGCACGGGTCCTGGGGACGAGGATGCAGTGAGGACGGGAATCGAGGGCGGGAATCGAGGGCGGGGATGAGCACGGGGATGAGCACGGTGATGAGGGCGGGGACGCGGTGAGGGCGAGAACGCAGTGAGGACGAGAGTGCGGTGAGACAGGGCGAAGACCCCTGCCGCCTTTGCCGCTTCTGCCGCTCCGGCCGTCCCTGTCACCCGTACGGGTGAGGGAGTTTTCCCCAGGCGGACGGTGGTCCACAGGCCCCAGCGGGCCCGGCCCGACGGAGGCAGTCTGGTCCCGCGGCGATCGCGAGGGACGCGGTCGTCACGGCAGACGCAGCCGTACGGGACGGGCCCGTACATGTGTCCGCGCGGCCCGGGCGGCCGGGCGGAGGAGGGGATCGGACGATGAACGAGACGATCGTGTGCACCGTGGGCAATGTGGCGACGCAGCCGGTGCACCGGGAGCTGCCCTCGGGCACCTCGGCGCGGTTCCGGCTGGCGGCGACCTCCCGCTACTGGGACCGGGAGAAGAACGCCTGGACGGACGGACACACCAACTTCTTCACGGTGTGGGCCAACCGCCGGCTCGCCGACAACGCGGTGGCGTCGCTGAACGTGGGCGACCCGGTCATCGTGCAGGGTCGGCTCAAGGTGCGCACGGAGAACCGCGACGGCACCAGCAGGACCTGGGCGGACATCGACGCCCTGACGATCGGCCACGACCTGACCCGGGGTACGACGGCCTTCCGGCGCACCGTCAGGACGGAACCGCAGCCCACGGGACAGGAGCCCGCGTGGGAGACAGTGGCCCCGGACGCACTCTCACCGCGACCACCCGAGCCGGCGGCCGCGGCGACGGGCCGGAACGAGGCGTCAGCCGATCTTGGTCATAACGATTGCGATTCGGATCGGTCATCTGACGATGTGACAGTCAGCTGATGGTGCGGGTGGTACCTAGGATGCCGGGCATGGCTCTCGGGGCTTGAAGATTCTGCTGGCGGGACCGCACCCCCCTGCGTCAACGGTCCCGCTCGGAGGGGAATTTCCGTGTGTGCTTGGTACTCCGGGCCGTCCGCGCGCGGGCGAGGGACAGCTCGTCTCGCCGTCGCGGCCCTGGTGTCGGGGCTCGTCACCGCCGGTGTGTTGGCTGCGGCCGGCCCGGCCGCCGCCGAGGAGACACCGCAGAGTCCGGGCGGGGCGACCGCCACCCTGGGCGGCCTGAAGGTCTACGGCACCGCTGTCGTCCATGACGACACCGGTGACCACCAGATCGCCGCGGGGCTGTTCGAGATGTCCGTCGACGGCGGCGGCACCCTGCAGACCTACTGCGTCGACCTGCACAACCCCACCCAGCGGGACGCCAAGTACCACGAGACGCCGTGGAGCGGCACCTCGCTGGCGGCCAACAAGGACGCCGGGAAGATCCGCTGGATCCTGCAGAACTCCTACCCGCAGGTGAACGACCTCGCGGCGCTCGCCGCCAAGGCGGGCGTCAGGAACCTCACCGAGCAGGACGCGGCGGTCGGCACCCAGGTGGCCATCTGGCGCTACTCCGACGGCGCGGACGTCGACGCCGTCGACCCCGAGGCCGAGAAGCTCGCGGACTACCTGGAGAAGAGCGCCCGCGACCTGCCCGAACCGCGGGCCTCGCTGACCCTCGACCCGCCGGCCGTCTCCGGTCACCCGGGTGAGCGGATCGGCCCGGTGACGGTGCGCACGGACGCGAGCAGCGTGACGCTCACCCCTTCCGTGGGAGCCGCCACCAGCGGCGTGCGGATCGTCGACGGGAACGGCGAGGAGATCACCTCCGTCGCCAACGGCAGCCAGGTGTTCTTCGACGTCCCCGAGGACAGCGCGGACGGCACGGCCACGCTGACCGCACAGGCCTCCACCACCGTGCCGGTCGGCCGTGCCTTCACCTCCGACAGCCGCAGCCAGACCCAGATCCTGGCCGGCTCCAGCGAGTCCACGGTCGCCGCGACCGCCCGTGTCACCTGGGCCGCGCAGGGCGCGATACCCGCGCTGTCCGCGACGAAGAACTGCGCCAAGGGCGGCCTGGACATCACCGCGGTCAACAAGGGCGACGAGCCGTTCGCCTTCGAGCTGATGGGCACCCGGCACACCATCGCCGCGGGCACCTCCCGGACGGTGACGATCCCGCTCCAGGAGGACCAGGCCTACGACTTCACGATCACCGGCCCGGGTGGCCAGGGGCAGCGCTTCACCGGCGTCCTGGACTGCGAGACCCAGGGCAGCCCGGTCGGCACCACGGCCCGGACGCTCAGCGCACCCAGCCCCCTCACGGTCGGCGCCCCCTCCGCCGACACCAACCTCGCCGACACCGGCGGCACCGACACCACCCCCATGATCGCCGCGGGCGGCCTCAGCCTGCTGGTCCTGGGCGCCACGGTGCTGAGCATCGTCCGCAAGCAGAAGGCCACCCAGGACTGACCGCGCACAGGTGCGGTGACCTCTTCGCCGGCCGGTCGGCCCCATGGCACCGACCGGCCGGCCGCCCGGCGCAAGGCGGTTGTCCCGCGCAAGGCGGTCGTCCTGCGCAAGGCGGCCGCCCCGCTCTGTCCTGCCTCGCGCCGGCGGCCTTCGCTCGGGACCGGTGAGCCACCGGAGCGGAGCCGGACGATCCATTTGAGCGGGGTGGGCCGGGGGCGGGCAGGGGCCACGCCGGATGCCGGGGGAGCAGGGCGTCGGACTGTTCGCCTTCAGCGGGCGGGGTGGTGGCGTCGCCGACCGGGAAGCGGCCCTCCAGGCCGGCGGCGCGGGGGTGTTCTGCGTTCGGCCCGTGGTCCGGTTCGTCGTCGAAGGTGCCTCGAAGGTGTCGGCCGGGGTGTCCCGATGAGCCGTCAGGGCGGCGGCCGGGTCCGTCGTTCGGTGATCTCCTCAGTGACCGCTGACGGCCGGCCGGGCCGCGTGCGCCGGGTGTGCCGTGTGGTGGCCGAGGAGGGCGTGCGGATCGCCCTCGACGGGGGTGTGGTCCGTATGGACGGTGACGGCGGTCAAGCGCGGGATGGCGTGCATGAGGGCGTGCTCGGCGGCCACGGCGATGCGGTGGGCCTGGACGACGGTCAGCCGCGCGTCGACCACGATGTCGGCTTCGGCGCGCAGGGCGTGACCGATCCACCGCATCCGCACCGTCCCGGTGCCGAGGACGCCGTCGACACCGCGCAGGGCGGTGTGGGCCGCGGCGACGAGGCCGGGATCGACGGAGTCCATCAGCCGCCGGCAGACCTCGCGGGCGGCGTCCTTGAGGACCATCAGGATGGCGAGGGTGATGAGCAGTCCGACGACGGGGTCGGCGGCGCGCCAGCCGAGTGCGGTGCCACCCGCGCCCAGCAGGACGGCCAGGGAGGTGAAGCCGTCGGTGCGGGCGTGCAGACCGTCGGCGACCAGGGCCGCGGAGCCGATGCGGCGGCCGGTGCGGATGCGGTAGCGGGCCACCCATTCGTTGCCGATGAAGCCGGCCAGTGCGGCGCCGGCGACGGCCCACAGATGGGTGATGTCACGGGGGTTGAGAAGGCGGTCGACGGCCGCACAGGCGGCCAGGACGGCGGATGCGGCGATGGTCGCGACGATGAGGACGCCCGCCAGGTCCTCCGCCCGGCCGTAGCCGTAGGTGTAGCGGTGGTTGGCCGCCCGCCGGCCGAGGAGGAAGGCGATGCCCAGCGGAATGGCGGTCAGCGCGTCGGCGGCATTGTGGAGGGTGTCCCCGAGCAGGGCCACCGATCCGGACAGGGCGACGATCACGCCCTGCACCAGGGTGGTGACCCCCAGGACGGCCAGTGAGATCCACAGCGTGCGCATGCCCTCGCGGGAGGTCTCCATGGCCGCGTCCACCTTGGCGATGGCCTCGTGGCTGTGCGGCGTCACCAGGTGCGCGAGCCGGTGCCGCAGACGCTTCAGCCGGGAGGCGCCGTGAGGGTGCCCGGAGTCCACGCCGGCGTGACCGTGCGGGTGTCCATGGCCGTGGTGCGTGTGCTGCTTCCCCTTCATGCGCTCACCGTGGCACACGAATTCGATTGCAGCTACAGCCGTCATACACCGTCTGACCAGGTGCGATGTGCTCGCAACAGCCCTGTGGGGGCAGTTGCTCCACCACGGCCGGCTCAGGCTGCCGCAGCCGTGCGGCATCAGCCGTGCGAGAGGATCCGTTCCGGCCGGCGAGTGGCCGGAGGAAGGGCCCGGACACGTCCTGCCCGCAGCGCCCGCCCTTCTGGACGCGGGCCGTCCCCGGACCGTGCGAGGTTGTCCGGAACCGGCCGAGGGTGATCGGAAGCGACCGGCGAGCCGTTTCCCGGCCGCCGACGAAAGCGCAGGTCAGAGCTATTGGGTCCCATGAGTTTCCGCCCAGGGGTGGCGGTACGGCAAGATGGGGTGTATCTGCCCACTGCCTGATTCCAAGCTGCCGGACGGTTTCTCTTGGCTGAGTTCATTTACACCATGCGCAAGGCGCGCAAGGCGCACGGCGACAAGGTGATTCTCGACGACGTCACCCTGAACTTCCTGCCGGGTGCCAAGATCGGCGTCGTCGGCCCGAACGGTGCCGGCAAGTCGACCGTGCTGAAGATCATGGCGGGGCTGGAGCAGCCGTCCAACGGTGACGCGTTCCTCACCCCCGGCTACAGCGTCGGCATCCTGCTGCAGGAGCCCCCGCTGAACGAGGAGAAGACGGTCCTGGAGAACGTCCAGGAGGGCGTCGCCGAGATCAAGGGCAAGCTCGACCGGTTCAACGAGATCGCCGAGCAGATGGCCACCGACTACTCGGACGAGCTGCTCGAGGAGATGGGCAAGCTCCAGGAGGAGCTGGACCACGCGGGCGCCTGGGACCTGGACGCCCAGCTGGAGCAGGCCATGGACGCGCTGGGCTGCCCGCCCGGCGACTGGCCGGTCACCAACCTCTCCGGTGGTGAGAGGCGCCGCGTCGCGCTGTGCAAGCTGCTGCTCGAGCAGCCCGACCTGCTGCTGCTCGACGAGCCCACCAACCACCTCGACGCCGAGTCCGTGGCCTGGCTGGAGCAGCACCTGGCCAAGTACCCGGGCACCGTCGTGGCCATCACCCACGACCGGTACTTCCTCGACAACGTCGCCGAGTGGATCCTCGAGCTCGACCGCGGCCGTGCCTACCCCTACCAGGGCAACTACTCCACCTACCTGGAGACCAAGGCCGCCCGCCTCAAGGTCGAGGGCCAGAAGGACGCCAAGCGGCAGAAGCGCCTGAAGGAAGAGCTCGAGTGGGTGCGGTCGAACGCCAAGGGGCGGCAGGCCAAGTCCAAGGCGCGTCTGGCCCGTTACGAGGAGATGGCCGCCGAGGCCGAGAAGGTGCGGAAGCTGGACTTCGAAGAGATCCAGATCCCGCCGGGCCCGCGCCTGGGCAACGTCGTCGTCGAGGTCGAGGACCTCCACAAGGCCTTCGGGGACAAGGTCCTGTTCGACGGCCTCTCCTTCACGCTGCCGCGCAACGGCATCGTGGGTGTCATCGGCCCGAACGGCGCCGGCAAGACCACGCTGTTCAAGATGATCCAGGGCCTGGAGCAGCCGGACTCCGGCAGCATCAGGGTCGGCGAGACCGTCAAGATCTCCTACGTCGACCAGAACCGCGAGAACATCGACCCGAACAAGACGCTGTGGGCCGTCGTCTCCGACGAGCTGGACTACATCAACGTCGGCCAGGTGGAGATGCCGTCCCGGGCGTATGTGTCCGCCTTCGGCTTCAAGGGACCGGACCAGCAGAAGCCGGCCGGGGTGCTCTCCGGCGGTGAGCGCAACCGCCTCAACCTCGCGCTCACCCTCAAGCAGGGCGGCAACCTGCTGCTCCTCGACGAGCCGACCAACGACCTCGACGTCGAGACCCTGTCCAGCCTGGAGAACGCGCTGCTGGAGTTCCCCGGCTGCGCCGTGGTCATCTCCCACGACCGGTGGTTCCTGGACCGCGTGGCGACGCACATCCTCGCCTACGAGGGCGACTCCAAGTGGTTCTGGTTCGAGGGCAACTTCGAGTCGTACGAGAAGAACAAGATCGAGCGGCTCGGCCCGGACGCCGCCCGCCCGCACCGTGCCACCTACAAGAAGCTGACCCGGGGCTGATCGAAGCAGATGCGCCATCTCTACCGCTGCCCCCTGCGCTGGGCGGACATGGACGCGTACGGCCACGTCAACAACGTGGTGTTCCTCCGCTATCTGGAGGAGGCCCGTATCGACTTCCTGTTCCGCCCGGACAAGGAGTTCCAGCAGGGGTCCGTGGTGGCGCGCCACGAGATCGACTACAAGCGGCAGCTCGTCCACCGGCACGAGCCGGTGGACATCGAGCTGTGGGTCACCGAGATCAGGGCGGCGTCCTTCACCCTCGCCTACGAGATCAAGGACGGCGACCGGATCTATGTCCGGGCCTCGACGGTGATCGTGCCGTTCGACTTCGAAGCGCAACGCCCCCGCCGGCTCACCGCCGAGGAACGGGAGTTCCTGCAGAAGTACATGGACGACGCGGCTGACGCGGCCGGCGCCGGGAAGGGAGCCGGCGTCGAGGAGGGGGCCGTCGCCGCATGACGGTGCTCCGCCTCGCCGACGGGACGGAGGCGGCGGACCTCGCCGCCTTCCTCTCCCGGCTGCTGCACTACGACCGTGCCGCCGCGGTGCGCCTGCAGACGGTCGGCACGGCGCTCGCGGTGTTCGGGCGTCCGCCGTCCTTCGAGGTGCTGGCGGTCCGCGCGGTGCGGCTGGCCGAGCCGTACGGGGAGGGGCCCGGCGTCACCCTCGACGTGACCGTCTCCGCCGGTGAACTGCTGGAGTCGCTCGACGAGTCGGCGGCCTCGGCCCGGGTCCCGGCCGCGGTGACCGGCCCGCCGTGGGCGGGTGTGCTCCCGCCGCGCGGCGGCTGGCGCCCGGAGCCGGGGCTTCCCCCGGCGAAGGAACTGGGCGCGATGGTGACCGCGGCCGTCGCCGAATTCCGTTCCCGCACGCAGGCGCTGGCCCAGGAGCGGCGCACGCGCGCCGAACTCGACCGGATCGGGCGGGAGATCTGGTCCCGGATGGTCGGGCGGACCCAGTTGCCCGTGCGTGCGGTGCACGCGGCGCAGTCGCTGCGGTTCCTCAGGCCGTCGGAGGACTCCGCGCCGGGGGGCCTGGCGCTGCTCTCGTCGGGTGCGTGGCTGCGGCTGCGCACACCGTACGGCTCGATCGCCGTACGGCGGACCGAGGACCGGCTCGGCGCCCTGGGCGTCAGCGTCCGCTGACCCGGTCCGGCCGGCTCTCCTCGCTGTCGTCCGGCCACACCGCGATGTGGTCCTGCTCCAGCTCCAGTGCCACCCGGTCGCGCATGCCCAGGGCCCGGGTGTACTCGGCGGGCAGTTGCAGACGGCCCGCGCGGTCCAGCATGGCGTACTCGCGGCTCACCACCCGCTCGTCCCCGGTCGTCGCGTCCACCTCGCTGCGGCGCAGCACCTCCGTGGACGTACGGCCGTCGCGGATGGCGACGGTGCGGCGGACCTCGCCGGCGACCGCCTGGTCGTGGGTGACGATGACAATGGTGGTGCCCAGGCTCTCGTTGGCGGTGCGGAAGGCGGCGAAGACCTGCTCGGCGGTGCGGGAGTCGAGTTCGCCGGTGGGCTCGTCGGCGAGCAGCACCGCGGGGTTGTTGGCGAGGGCCACCGCGATCGCGACACGCTGCTGCTGACCGCCGGACATCTCGTGCGGGCGGCGGTCGCGGCAGTCGTCCACCTGAAGCAGATCCAGCAGATCCCTTGCGCGTTCGGCCTTGGCACGGCGGCCCCGCCCCCACGTCCCGGACAACTGCATGGGCAGGACGACGTTCTGTGCCGCGGTCAGATAGGGCAGGAGGTTGCGGGAGGTCTGCTGCCAGATGAAGCCGACGACCTCACGGCGGTAACGGAGGCGGTCCTTCGCGGTCATGGTGAGCAGGTCGTGGCCGGCGACCCGGGCCGCGCCGGCCGTGGGGGTGTCCAGACCGGCGAGGATGTTCATGAGGGTCGACTTGCCGCTGCCGGACGCGCCGACGAGCGCCATGAGCTCGCCCTCGCGGACGAGCAGGTCCAGTCCCTGGAGCGCCTGCACCTCCACACCGTCGGTGGTGAAGACGCGGACCAGACGGTCGCAGCTGATCAGTGCGTCGTGGCCGTAGACCGGATGGGAGCGGTCCGCGGCGGCACGCCGGGCCAGGTCGGCCAGGCTGGGGTTCGTCGTCATCGGGGGTCTCCTGAACGGCGGCTGCGGCGACATGAGGGGCTGGGGTGACGTGAGTAGCTGTGGTGACGTGAGTGGCTGTGGTGACGTGAGCGGCTGAGGTGACGTGAAGGGCTGCGGCGGTCGCGGGGACCGGGACGGCCGTGGCGACCGCGGCGGCTGTGACGCCCGGCCGGCCTCATCGCGCGTCCCCCGCCCTCAGCTCCTGGACCGAGCTTCGCCGCCCCGTCCACCACGCCTGCCCGACGGCGATCCCCGCCACCAGCAGCAGAACCGCCACCGCCGGCAGGGCGAGGGACAGGGGATCCGCCCGCAGCGCACTCTCGCCGACGGCCGTCGCCTTCGGCGGCAGGGCGAGGGCCGTCAGGTCGATGCCGGGGGCCAGAAGGCGGATGGCCGCCCAGCCCGTCAGCGCGCCGCCCACCGCGGCGAGCAGAGCCTGGGGCAGCGACTCCAGGACGAGGAGGCGGCGGCCCTGGGCGCGGGTGAGTCCCATGGTGCGCAGGCGGGCGAGGAGCGCGGCCCGTTCGGGTGCGGCGCGCAGCAGGGCGAGCAGCAGGGCCAGGACGGCGTACCCGGCACCGGCCGCCACCGCCCCCGCATAGAGGGTCTCGGCGCCGGACTGCAGGGGCGAGTCGACGTACGCGGCCCGTTCCCCGGAGCGCAGGCTCACCGTGGCGGACCCGCCCACGGCCCGGCGCAGGGCGTCGGCGTCCAGGCGGTCGCCGGTCACGAGCAGGGTGGTGGTGCGGGCCGTCTTCTCGGTCAGTCCGGCCCGGTCCACGACCAGGAAGCCGGTGCCGGGCACGGCCGGGGTGTGGTCCCGGACCAGGGCGATGCGGACGGTGACCTCGGTGCCGTCGTCCAGCCGCACCGGGAAAGGCCGGGTGCCGTGCTTCTCGGCGACCGACGGGGAGGCCAGCGCCGGCAGCGGGGCCTGGGAGCCGGCCGGGCGGCGCAGCCGTTCCCCGGGGAAGGCGCCGAGCCCGGTACGGCCGGCCAGGGCCGCGTAGCCGGCGGGGTCGACGCCCGCCAGCGACACCCGGGCCGGACTGTCCCCCGCCTCGGCCTGGTGGTCGAGGCTCACCTCGGTGACCTCCCGCACGCCCGGTGTCCGGCGGACCCGGTCGGGCAGGCCGGCCGGCAGCGGGCCGTCCGCCCCGGCGCGAAGTCGGAGGCCAAGCGGTCTTAGGAAGACAATGTGAACT
>NZ_BAAAHG010000038.1:0-69371 GCF_039525155.1 Streptomyces thermoalcalitolerans
TGGGTAGACAGTGCGGACCCGTGCCCACGGCTGAGGTCAGAGATGCGATTCACCCCCGGCCTGAAGGCCGGGGCACTCTCGCAAGATCAGAGGTAGATCTTGTGGCGGGCCAGCCGCGCCGCCACCATCTCCTCGATCTCGTCCTCGTGCCGCCGCGGCCTGCGCACGGTGAACATGGTCCGTGCGTACTCCTCGGTCTGCAGCAGACCGGGCACGGCGAGCACCGCGTACGCGTGGAACTCGACGGCTTCCTCCTCGATCCGCGCCGCATCACGGAAGAAGGCCGGATACCGGGTGAGCGCCACGGCCCGCTTCATGGCGATCAGCAGCCCGTTGCCGTTCAGCAGGCTGTCGAGCCGGTCGATGGTCTCCGGCCGTGGAATGCGGCGCCCCTGCTCGATCGCGGCGATCTGCGCCTCGCTGTATCCGAGTTGTTGGGCGAGCGCGGCCTGGGTGAGTCCCGCCCGCTCGCGGAGGATCTTCATCTGCCTGCCGAAGCACCGCAGAAGTTCGTTGGCGGGGTCCGCCTCCCGTGCCGACGACTGCCCCGTGATCTGCGCCATCGCCCGTCCCCTTCCCTGCTCCGACAGCCACGCGCAGCACCCCCACAACCACACTGTGTAAGAGGCTCGTCACTGGTCACCGTATGCGCGGGCCGCGAGGCTCACCGGCATGACGACTGAGAATCCCCCGTTCGGGAAGGCGGGGCACATCGCCGACCCCGAGACGCGGTTCGCCATGACCTTCACGTCCACGCCGCGCGGGGCGCGCCTGGCCCGACGGCTCGCCTCTCATCGCCTGGACGCCTGGGGCTTCCCGTACGACTCGGAAGTGAACGAGACGCTGACCCTGATCGTGGCGGAACTCGTCGCGAACGCGGTGACGCACGGCCGTGTCCCCGGCCGCGACTTCCATCTGAGCCTGACACTGTCCGCCGCCCGCGATCGTGTACGCGTCGAGGTCACCGACACCAGAGACGACCGCGTGCCGCCGGCCCGGCCGTGCGCGCCCGAGAACCCCGAGGCAGAAGCAGGCCGTGGTCTGTGGTTGGTGACCTGCCTGGCAAGCCGACTGTCCGTCGAGCCACGGGAAGGGGGCGGTCCCGGAAAGACGGTACGAGCCGAGGTGGATCTTCCGATGACGTGCGCGGGGGCCGAACGCCGCGTTCACGTGCCCTTCCGGATGCCGGGCTCACTGCCTGAGTAAGGATCCTCCGGCGACGCGGAGCCGCGCGCACCGGGGAGAATGACCCCATGCCCGACCCAGACGCCCTGCGTGCCCGCTGGACCCGTGCTCTCGAAGGGGTCCGTGGGCCCGGTGGCGGTCCCGACCCGGTGCCGTACGCCGACAATCTGCTCCGGCGCTGGCAGGAGCCGCAGCGGCGCTACCACACGCTCACGCATCTCACCGCCGTCCTCGACCACATCGACCTGCTGGAGGGGTACGCCGACGACCCGGACGTGGTCCGGCTGGCGGCCTGGTTCCACGACGCCGTCTACCGGCCCGAGCGGTCCGAGAACGAGGAGCGGTCCGCCCGTCTCGCCGAGCGCGCCCTCCCGGAGGCCGGGGTGAGCGCCGGGAAGACCGCCGAGGTGGCCCGGCTGGTCCGTCTCACCGTCACGCACGACCCGGCCGACGGCGACCGCGACGGCCAGGTGCTGTGCGACGCCGACCTGGCGATCCTCGCCGCGCCCCCGTCGGCGTACGCCGCCTACACCGCGGCCGTCCGCGAGGAGTACCACTTCATCCCCGGTGCCGCCTTCCGCGAGGGCCGTGCCGCCGTCCTGCGCCGGCTCCTCGCCCTGCCCGCCCTCTTCCGCACCCCGTACGGAGCGGAGCACTGGGAGGCCGCCGCCCGCCACAACCTGACGTCCGAGCTGGAAACGCTGTCGTCGTGACGACCCCGCCGGGTCTACCCTGCGCCGTATGCGCGCATGGGGCGGGGAACAGGTGGAGCAGGCCGTCGCGAGTGCCGTGACCCTGCTGCGGACGGCGGCGGACCGGGACTGGGACGGGGTGAGGGCCGGGCGGCTGGAGTGGAGCTGCCGGCACACCGCGGAGCACACCGCGCATGCCCTCTTCACCTACGCGAGGCAGCTGGCCGGGCGTGCGCAGGACGCGTACCTCCCCTTCCGCCTCGCCCTCGACGAGGGCACCGGCACCGCGGACGTCCTGCGGATGCTCGAGACGGCCGGCGCGCTGCTCGTCGCGACCGTGCGCACCGCCCCGCGCGCGGTGCGGGCCTTCCACCCCTACCCCTTCCGCAGCGTGAACCGCGAGGGCTTCGCCGCGATGGGGGTCACCGAGGTGCTGCTGCACACGCATGACATCGCCGTCGGCCTGGGGCTGGCGTACGAGCCGCCCGCCGAACTGTGCGAGGGCGTGCTGACCCGGATCTTCCCGTGGGTCAGGCCGGGTGCCGCCCCCTGGCCGACCCTGCTGTGGGCCACCGGCCGCGGCGAGCTGCCCGGGCGTGCGCCGGTCACCGAGTGGCGGTGGAACAACCCTCCTGTCCTGCCCACCGAGCGGCTGACCCTGGAGGGCGTCTGCCCCGCCGCCGCCCGCGATCTGAACCACGGCGGCGACGGCGGCTGGGAGTGGGTGGGCGCGCAGCCGGCCGACGGCACCCGCGTGGGCGCGGGGCTCATGTTCCAGCAGTACGAGGACGGGGTGTTCCACCCGCAGTGGGGCATGTACACGCTGGTGCGGCGCGAGGACGACCGCGCGGTGGGCGCCATGGGATTCCACGGCGTCCCGGACGGGACCGGCCGGGTGGAGATCGGCTACGACCTCGTGGTGGGCGCCCGCGGGAACGGCTACGCCACCGAGGCGCTGCGCGCGCTGTCGGCGTGGGCGCTGGCGCAGGACGGCGTACGGACGGTGGCCGCCGTCATCGCCCGGGAGAACACGCCCTCGCAGAACGTCGTCACCCGTGCCGGGTTCACCCGTGTCGCGAAGAACGGCGCCGAGTACGTCTACGAGCTGCGTGCCTGAGTCCATCGCCGGGGGCGGCGCAGCCCTGCGGCGTGCAGCAGCCGCACCACCTCGCGGCTGCTGACCTCGATCGCGCCGGCCGCCACCGCGTCGGCGTAGCGGTGGGCGGGCAGGTCGTAGTGGTCCCGTTCGAAGGCGCGCCGGGGGATGCCCAACGACGCGGCGAAGAGGTGGAGTTCCTCGAAGGAGACGTCGCTGACCAGGTGGGACCACATCAGGCCGTGGCCCGGCCAGGTGGGGGGATCGATGTAGAGGGCCATGGGGTCGTCCGGTGGGTCACCGCCGCGTCATGAGGACGGTTCCCCGCCGCCGGCCGCCTCCGCCAGTCCGCCCACCGGGGCCACCTTCACGCCCGCCTTGGGGCACACCCAGTGCGGGTCGGGTCCGAGTTCGGGCTCGACGTCCAGCGCGTGCGGGTCGCCGTGGCCGCACACCGGGCACAGCGGCCAGCGGCCGTACCGCTCCAGGAGGGCGTCCTGGACGTCCTGCGCGACCAGCCCGGCCACGAACTCCGCGCCGTCCGGCCACTGCTCGACCCACCAGCGGCGCCGGGCGACGGAGTCCTCCACGAGCGAGACCACGTCCGCCTCGGCGACCTCCGCCGCGACCAGATCGGCGAGAACGAGGGCGCGGGCGGCGTGCAGGGCCTGCTCCAGTGGGCTTACGGGGGCCATCATGTCTCCATTGTGCGCAGTCTTGACCGCGTCATCGAACGGAAAATACCTTTCACAGTGTGGCCCAGGGCATAAAAGAAACTTACGGAGGCACAGGCACTTCCGGCGGTATGCCCCCGGTTCCTCCCGCCCCCGCCGCTCTCGCGGCCAAGGTGCGCACGCTCGCGCCCACGATGACCCGCTCCATGCAGCGGGTCGCCGAGGCCGTCGCGAGCGACCCGGCCGGCTGCGCGGCCCTCACGGTCACCGGTCTCGCCGAGCGCACCGGCACCAGCGAGGCGACCGTCGTCCGCACCGCCCGGGTGCTGGGCTATCCGGGCTACCGCGATCTGCGTCTGGCGCTCGCGGGTCTGGCCGCCCAGCAGCAGTCGGGCCGTGCGCCCGCCCTCACGACCGACATCACGGTGGACGACCCCATCGCCGATGTCGTCGCCAAGCTCGCCCACGACGAGCAGCAGACCCTCGCCGACACCGCCGCCGGCCTCGACACGGTCCAGCTCGGCGCGGCCGTCACCGCCCTGGTCTCCGCCCGTCGCATCGACGTCTACGGCATCGGCGCCTCCGGTCTGGTCGCCCAGGACCTCACCCAGAAGCTGCTGCGCATAGGACTGATGGCCCACGCCCCCGGCGATCCGCACCTCGCCGTCACCAACGCGGTGCAGCTGCGTGCCGGCGACGTGGCGGTCGCGATCACCCACTCGGGGTCGACCCGGGACGTGATCGAGCCCCTGCGGGTGGCCTTCGAGCGCGGCGCGACCACCGTCGCGATCACCGGCCGGCCCGACGCGCCCGTCACGCAGTACGCCGACCACGTCCTGACCACCTCCACCGCCCGCGAGAGCGAGCTGCGCCCGGCGGCGATGTCCTCCCGGACCGGTCAGCTGCTGGTGGTGGACTGCCTGTTCGTCGGGGTGGCGCAGCGGACGTACGAGACCGCGGCCCCGGCGCTGGCGGCGTCGTACGAGGCGCTGGCCCACCGGCGCAGCCCGCGGACCAGGCGCGCGTAGCCCGCGCGGCAGGCGCGCGGAGCCGGGCGACGCGCGAGGATCAGTACGGTCGGCCGTACCGCATCGCACGAAGAGAGTCTCCCTTCATGACCTCCACGCCCCCCTACCGTGAGCTGCGCACCGAGTTGGAGGCGCTGACGACCGAGGCGTTCCGCCCCGAGCTGGCGGAGATCGACCGGCTGCCCACGCTGGAGATCGCGCGGCTGATGAACGCCGAGGACGCCACCGTGCCCGCCGCCGTCGCCGGACAGCTGCCGCGGATCGCCGCCGCGATCGACGCGGTGGCCGAGCGGATGGCGCGCGGCGGCCGGCTGCTCTACGCCGGCGCGGGCACGGCGGGGCGGCTGGGCGTGCTCGACGCCTCGGAGTGCCCGCCGACCTTCAACACCGATCCGTCGCAGGTGGTCGGTCTGATCGCGGGCGGCCCCGAGGCCGTGATCACCTCGGTCGAGGGCGCGGAGGACTCGAGGGAACTGGCGGTCGAGGCCCTCGACGCCCTGAAGCTCACCCCGGACGACACGGTGGTCGGCATCTCCGCCTCCGGCCGCACCCCCTACGCCGTCGGCGCGGTGGAGCACGCCCGGAAGCTGGGCGCCCTGACCATCGGCCTGGCCTGCAACGCGAACAGCGCGCTGGCAGCCGCCGCCGAGTACGGCATCGAGGTCGTCGTCGGCCCCGAACTCCTCACCGGCTCCACCCGGCTGAAGGCCGGAACGGCCCAGAAGCTGGTCCTGAACATGATCTCGACGATCACGATGATCCGCCTGGGCAAGACCTACGGGAACCTGATGGTCGACGTACGCGCCTCCAACGACAAGCTCCGCGCCCGCTCCCGCCGTATCGTCGCCCTCGCCACGGGCGCCTCGGACGACGAGATCGAGCGGGCCCTGGCGGCCACGGACGGCGAGGTGAAGAACGCGATCCTCACCCTCCTGGCCGATGTCGACGGCCCGACGGCCGCCCGTCTGCTGGAGGAGTCCGACGGCCATCTGCGCGCCGCCCTCGAGGGGGCGAGGAGCTGAGCCCGGCCTACGCTGGAGGACATCATGAACCACGCCCAGCTCACCGCTCTCGGCCGCGCCCTCCGCCTGCTCGGCGAGCACGGCGAGGCGCTGTCCGCCGACACGCCCGACGCCAAGCTGCACGAGGTGCGGGCGGACCTTCGGCGTGCTCTGGAGCTGCTGGACGAGACCGTGACGACGGCCGCGCCCACCACCCGGTGTCCCGAGCATCCGAACGGGCCCGTCGACACCAGCGCGCCCGATCTGTGTCTGCTGTGCGAGACCCGGCGGCGGGCCGCCCACCGCTCCCGGGTGAACGGCTCCTATCCGGCGTACGACCGTCCCCGCACCGAGCCCGCAGGCCGCGTCCCCTCCCGCTACGGGGTGCGGGGGGACCGGCCGCAGCCCCAGCAGCGGTGGCTGCCGGAGATGTGGAACGGCCGGGAGTGGCAGCTGTGCGGGACCCCGCGCCGGGACCGGCGCGAGGCGGAGCTGTTCATCGCCGCCCAGCGCCGGGCGCCCCGCGCCGCGTCGGCCTACCGGCTCGTGCACGAGTTCACCGACTACGAGGTGGTACGGATCTGGGGCCACCCCGTGCGGACCGACATCGAGCCGATGGGCAGTCCCTAGTACTGCAACGGTGAGTACCGCAACGGTGCTTGCCGTGACCGGTGGCCAGGTCGGTCGCTGGTGTGGTCATGGGTGGGGACCTTGCTGATGTCGGGTTGTGGGCGGGTGAACCGGATGCTGTGCGTGGGCGGTTCGTGCACCGGTTCAGCCGGTCGGAGCCGCGGGAGTCGGCACTGGCCTGTATGCGGGGTCCGATCGCTCCGCTGCAGCGGAAGAACGGCTGGACGCCGGCGGAACAGGCCGGCCACACGGGTCCGGACCGTATTCAGCGGTTGCCGAACCGGATCGGCTGGGATGCCGATGAGGTCCTCGACGACATGCGCCGGTACGCGGTCGACAACCTCGGCGGCCCGAACGCCGTCCTGGTCGTGGACGACACCGGTTTCCTGAAGAAGGGGACGAGGCCGGCCGGGGTGCAGCGGCATCGCCTGGGACATGCACGGTGTGCCGGCGTATGCGGTGAGCCGGGCGGGGTGAGGGGGTGACCGGTGCCGGGGCTTGGGGTGAGGGGGTGGCTGTGGGGGCCCGGGAGTGGTCGCGGCGTGTGGTCCGGGGGTGGGGCGGGGGTGTTTATCATGGCCGGATGGCCGCGCTCGGTGCGTAAGGGTGCGGGTGCGGCAGGTCGGGTTGCGGCTGGTGGGAGCACAGTGGCGATGGCAGTGCCGGGGCGCCGGTCGACGGGTGCGCGAGAGGGCGGCGGGGCGTTCCGCATCGAGCCGGTGTCCCGGGTCGCGGACCGGGTCGCGGAGCAGATCCGCTCCTACATCGTGGATGAGGATCTGGCTGAGGGGGAGCGGCTGCCCAGTGAGCGGCGGCTGGCGGAGCTGGTGGGCAGTTCCCGTCCGACGGTCAGTCAGGCGTTGCGGTCGCTGGCGGTGCAGGGGCTGGTGACGATCCGGCCGGGTTCCGGTGCGTACGTGCTGCGCCGGCCGGCGAGCATGGTGGACGCGAGCATTGAGCTGATGCTGCGTCTGGAGCCGGATTCCGTCGGGGAGGCGGCGCATCTGCGGTTCCTGCTGGAGCTGACGGCGGGGCGGCAGGCGATCGCGCACCGGGCCGGGGACCTGGAGCCGCTGGAGCGGGCGCTGGAGGGTCTGCGGCGGGCGCGGGGGAGTGCGGCGGAGTGGATCGCGGCCGACACGGTGTTCCATGTCGAGGTCGTGCGCCTGGCCGGCAACCGGTTTCTGACGAGCCTGTTCTCCAGCGTGCACACCGCGCTGGTGGAGAAGGCGTACGAGCGGTGGGTGGCCGGCGAGCAGGCGCCGAGCTGGCTGACGGGCGAGGGGTTCGAGGAGCAGATCGCTTTGCACGAGCCGATGGCGCAGGCGCTGGCGCAGGGCCGGCGCCGGGAGTTCGAGCGTGCCGCGATCGCCCACCAGCGTGCGCTGCTGGAGCACATGGACTTGCACCTGCCCGGCTGGGACCGCGGCCTGTAGCCCGCCGTGCGCCCGCACGTGCGCGGGCCGGCCCCGCCGTATCCCTCGCCGGCAGGGGATACGGGACGGTTCCCGCTGCCGGGAAGCGCAAGCCCCCACACCCGCAGCAGCCGGGAACAGCCCCACTGCCCGTCCCCTTTTCCGGGCATGCCGATCCCCTGACAGGCGGAAGCGGCAGAACGTCTCACCGCGGTCCCGGTCCGCCCGGCCCACCGGCCCGGCGCACCCCTGACGCCCTTCGGCCCAGGACACACAGGGGGCACCCCTGGGGGACCGTGCCCGGCAGCTGCGGCCACGCAGCGACCGGCAAGCGCCGCAAGGCGATTGCCGCCCCGAGCCCCGGCCCGAGCCTCGGCCCGAGCCTCGGCCCGTGCCCCGGCTGCGCTCTGGCCGTGTCCGGGACGGACGGATGCGGCCTCACCCGCCCCGCCCGCCTGCCCCTGTCTGTGCGCACCCCGCCCGTCTGCCCGCCACCCTCTTCCCCGGCCCATCGTGCTCCCGCTCCGCTGATCGCTGCTGTCCGCCCGCCGTACCGCCGTCTCCCTGCAGGGCCTGCCCGCCGCCCCCGTGCCCGTGACGCGGATCACACAACGGCAATGGGGGCGGGCGGAATATCCGCGGCCCGGAATTGGCTATGCCACCTGTCCGATGAATTGGCTAAGCCACTTAGCCGAATAGAGGAGGGGGCGGCCCGGCACGGGGCCGCCCCCCAGGGACACGAAGGCCGGAACATGACCTGGACCAACAACGGCACACCAGCCCGGGCACACCCCACCCGGACCGCTGACGGCCGGACCACCGGCAGACCGCCACCCCACCGGGCAGCACGCGCCACACCAGGGCGGGCACCTCCCGCCCGCCCCCAGGGGGGACGGCGCGGCGCCCGGGCAGCCCCTGGGCGAGGCGGGCATCCGGTTCAGGACACGATCCCGGCCCGGAAGAACCAGCGGGAAAACCTGCCGACCAGCACCCCAGGCCGGTGCGCACACCCCGCGCAACCAGCCCCCGCACCCCCGCCCGGCACACCCACCGAACCCCACCCCCAACCCGAACCCACCACCTGACCCCCACCCCCAGGTCGCACCCTCCCCTTCTTTTCCTTCACACCCGAGCACACGACCACCCACCCCCCTCGCCCGCTCCCTGCGGAGCGAACCCGCCCCTGGGAACGGGGGGACGAACCCGCGAAAGAAGCACGACCATGCCGTCTGCACCCATGGACGTCGAAGCAGCCGTCGTCGAGGCGAAAGGCGACCCCTTCCGCATCAGGACGGTCCCCCTCGAAGAGCCCCGCCCCGACGAGGTCCTCGTCCGCGTCGTCGCCACCGGCGTCTGCCAGACCGACGCCCACAGCCGCAACCAGGACTATCCCATCCCGATGCCCGTGATCCTCGGCCACGAAGGCGCCGGCATCATTGAACAGGTCGGCTCCGCCGTGAAGGACCTGGCCCCCGGCGACCGCGTCGCGATGACCTTCCCCTCCTGCGGACGCTGCGACGCCTGCCGCGCCGGGTTCCCCGCCAACTGCACCCACGGCTTCGAACTGGCCTTCGGCGCCTCCCGCCAGGACGGCACCAACGCCTACGGCGACGGCGTCCACGGCCACTTCTTCGGCCAGTCCTCCTTCGCCCGCTACGCCCTGGCCACCGAACGCAACACCGTGCGCCTCCCCGACGACATGCCGCTGGAACTGGCCGGCCCGCTCGGCTGCGGCATGCAGACCGGCGCCGGCGCCGTGATGAACTCCCTCGAGGTCGGCGCCGGCGAGTCCCTGGTCGTCCTGGGCACCGGAGCGGTCGGCCTGGCCGCCGTGATGGCCGCCAAGGCCGTCGGCGCCACCACCATCGTCGCCGTCGACATCAACCCCTCCCGCCTGGCCCTGGCCGAGGAACTCGGCGCCACCCACACCGTCAACGCCTCCACCGAGGACACCGACGCGCGGCTGCGGCAGATCCGCCCCGACGGATACCACTACATCCTCGAGATCACCGCCCAGCCCCGCATGCTCGCCCTCGCCGTCGACCACCTGCGCCCCATGGGAACGGCCGCCCTCATCGGCGGAGCCCCGGCCGGCACCACCGCCCCCATCGACATGAACCGCCTCCTCAACGGCGGCCGCCGGCTGCGCGGCATCGCCCAGGGCGACTCCGTCCCGCAGATCTTCATCCCCCAGCTGGTCGACCTCTACCGCGCGGGCAAGTTCCCCGTGGACCGCCTGGTGCGCACCTACGACTTCGCCGACATCAACCAGGCCTTCGCCGACGCCGCCAGCGGCAAGGTCATCAAGCCCGTCCTCCTCATGAACTGACCCCGCCCCCGGCCCCGGGGACCAGAACCACCGGACCCCGGACCCCGAGATCCGGAACCGGAACCCCGGGCCCCGGCCCCGGCCCCCGGCCCGCACCCTCCGCGCTTCCGGCCCCCCGGGACATCACTGCGCCCAGGCACCCGCCCGCGGCCACGGCGCCCCCGGCCCTCGGCCGACAGGCCGCCCGGCCGCAGCCCCGGCCCCCCCGGGGCCCGCCCCCCGTCAGAGGGCAGCCCCGGACAACAGGCCCCCAAGACCCCGGCCGCCCCGAGCGGCCGGCAACCACACCACGACCACACCAACCCAACCAACCACCAACCCAACCCCAACACACCAAGGAACACCACCCATGACGGACAACACCAAGCCCGCCTGGCTCGTGGACGACCTCGGCCCCAAGGGCGCCAGCTTTGTCAAGCTCTCCGACTTCGCGCCCCCGCCCGAGCGCTCCCACGGCATCCTCTTCACCCGCGACCGCCTCGAGAAGGGCTACCACGTCTCGGAGATCCGCGACGGCGTCTACTGGGTCTCCATCGGCTGGTACGACTGCATGTTCGTCGTCACCGGATCCGGCGTCGTCGTCCTCGACGCACCCCCCGCCATCGGCGAACGCCTCCTGGCCGCCATCGAGTCCGTCACCCGCGAGCCGGTCACCCACCTCATCTACAGCCACTGGCACGCCGACCACATCGGCGCCGCCTCCATGTTCGGCCCCGACATCACCATCGTCGCCCACGAACGCACCCGCGAGCTGCTCGCCCGCTTCCCCGACCCCTACCGGCCCCTGCCCACCGAGACCTTCGCCACCGACGCCACCCTCGAGGTCGGCGGCGTCCCCATCGAGCTGTCCTACAAGGGCCAGAACCACACCGAGGGCAACATCTTCACCTACCTGCCCCGCCAGAAGGTCCTCGGCGCCATCGACATCGCCAGCCCCGCCTGGGTCACCTTCCGCGACTGCGACTCCTCCGAGAACCTCGCCGGCTGGGAACAGGCCCACCACCAGGTCCTCGAGTACGACTTCGACACCGTCGTCAGCGGCCACGTCTCCCGCCTGGGCAACCGCGCCGACGTCGAGGAAGGCGTCGAGTACATCGACGACCTGGTCCGCTACTCCCGCGAAGCCCTCGAGACCATCCCCATGGAGTACTTCCACGCCGGCATGGACGGCCCCTACAAGGCCGCCTTCCGCGCCGTGGAGGAGAACTACTTCGCCGCCCTGGTCAACTACGTCACCAAGAAGGTCCTGGAGCGCACCACCTCCAACGGCCAGCGCTGGGAGGAGCGCCTCAACGGCGCCGACGTCCTGACCAAGCACAACGCCTACGCGATGCTCGAGAAGACCCGCCTGGAACGCACCCACAACGGCTACATGCGGCGCGACGGCACCCCCACCAGCGACAAGTTCTTCATCTGACCCGCCCGCACCACGAACGGCACCCCAACACCACCATGACCACCACAACCGACACCGACGCCATCCGCGCCCTGATCGACAACTGGATCCTGTGGCGCGACGCCGGCGACTGGGACCGCTTCCGCACCGTCTTCCACCCCGGCGCCCGCGTCCTGGCCACCTGGCAGCAGGGCAGCGCCGACGACTTCATCGCCGCCTCGAAGGACGGCTGGGAGCGCGGCGTGAGCATCCTGCACTCCCACGGCGGCACCACCATCGACGTCGCCGGCGACCGCGCCGTCGCCCAGACGAAGATGACCATCGCCCAGCGCGCCGACGTCGACGGCGTCATGTGCGACGTCGTATGCACCGGCCGGTTCTACGACTTCTTCGCCAAGCGCGACGGCCGCTGGGGCATGGTCCTGCGCCAGCCCATCTACGAACGCGACCGCCTCGACCCCGTCACCCCCGGCGCCTGGCCCGACCTGGACCCGGAGCTGCTCGCCCGCTTCCCGGCCGGCTACCGCCACCTGGCCTACCTGCAGACCCGGCTCGGCTACGCCGTCAAGACCGACATGCCCGGCACCACCGGCCCGCGCACCGACGCCCTCTACGCCCTCGGCCGGGCCTGGCTCGACGGCACCGCCGACAGCCTCGACCACTGGACATAACCCACCCCCACCCCCACACGCACCGGCCGGGGCCGTGCCCCGCCCGGCCCCGGCCCCCCACCCCCCCACGGAAAGGCACCCACCATGCGCGCGGTCCGCATCACCGCCCACGGAGGACCCGACGCCCTCACCGTCCAGGACATCCCCACCCCCCGCCGCACCCCCGGCACCGTCCTGGTCCATGTGCGCGCCGCCACCGTCAACCCCGTCGACCTCGCCAACCTGGCCGGCAAGGTCACCTCGGCCGTCCACCGCCCCGCAACCCCCCTGCCCCGCACCGCGGGCCGCGACTACGCCGGCGTCGTCACCGACGGGCCCGACCACCTGCGCGGCCTCGAGGTCTGGGGCACCAGCGGAGGACTGGCCGTCACCCACGACGGCGCCCAGGCCGACTACCTCCTCGTCCCCGAGGACACCGTCCGCCCCAAACCCGCCTCCCTCACCTTCGCCCAGGCAGCCGCCGCCGGACTCACCCACACCGTGGCCTGGCTCGCCCTCGCCGACCGCCTCAACCTCCACGCCGGCGAAACCCTCCTGGTCACCGGCGCCTCCGGAGCCGTCGCCCGCGCCGCCACCGACATCGCCCACTGGCGCGGCGCCACCGTCATCGCCGCCGACCGGCGCCTGGCCGACGACCTCACCGCCGACGTCACCATCGACACCACCACCCACGACCTCACCCGGGCCGTCCTGCGCGCCACCGACGGCACCGGCGTCGACGCCGTCCTCGACACCGTCGGCGGCCCCCTGCTCAACCCCGCCCTCACCACGCTGCGCCCCGGCGGCCGCGCCGCCGTCATCGCCAGCGCCCTCAGCCCCACCGCCACCGTCGACGTCCTCGACTTCTACCGCAACGAACGCACCCTCCACGGCGTCAACACCCTCGACCTGCCCCTGGCGAAGGCCGCCGACGTCCTGGACATCCTGCGCCGCGGCTTCGACACCGGCGCCCTCACACCCCCCAGGACCACCACCTTCCCCCTTGACCAGGCCTCCGCCGCCTACCAGGCCGTCATCGACGGCACCCCCGGCACCAAGATCGTCCTCACCACCTGACCCCACCCCACCCGACCCCCGGCCCCCGGAGCCACGGGCTCCCGGGGCCCGGCACCCCACCACCCACCAAACCACCACCAACCTCAACCACCCCAACCCACACGGACACACCATGCCCCACCCCATCACCCCCACCACCCCGGCCCAGAACTGGATCGACGGCGCCTGGACGGACTCCCCCGTCCACGACGACAGCTACGACCCCGCCACCGGCACCCACATCGGCACCTACGCCAAGGCCACCCGCGCCCAGGTCGAGCAGGCCATCGCCGCCGCCCACCGCGCCTTCCGCACCACCTCCTGGCGCCACGACCGCCAGCTGCGCGCCGCCGTCCTCAACACCATGGCCGACCGCGTCGAGGAACGCCGCGACGACCTCATCGATCTCCTCGCCCTCGACAACGGCAAGATCAAGACCGAAGCCGCCCTCGAGATCGACATGGTCGCCCCCAAGCTGCGCTACAACGCCGCACTCGCCCTCAGCGACTTCGGCCGCGCCGCCGAAGTACGCCCCGGCCGCTACTCGATGGTGGTCCGCGAGCCCCTCGGCGTCGCCGGCGTCATCACCCCGTGGAACTCCCCGGTCATCCTGACCATCCGCTCCCTGGCCCCGGCCCTGGCAGCCGGCTGCACGGCCGTGGTCAAGCTCCCCGAGCAGACCGCCCAGATCAACCGCCTGTTCACCGAGATCATCGCCCAGACCGACGGCCTCGAACCCGGCATCGTGAACATGTTCACCGCCGACCGCGACGCCGCGGCCGCCCTCATCGACTCACCCGACGTCCCCGCCATCAGCTTCACCGGCAGCACCGCCACCGGAAAGGCCATCTCCGCCGCCGGCGCCGCCCACCTCAAGCGCTTCGGCCTCGAACTCGGCGGCAAGACCCCGATCATCCTCTTCGAGTCCGCCGACCTCACCCAGGCCCTCCCCGTCGTCGAGAAGGCCCTCACCACCTTCGCCGGGCAGTTCTGCATGACCGGAAGCCGCCTGCTCGTCCACCGCTCCCTCGCCGACCAGGTCCGCGACCAGCTCGCCCGGCGCCTGCGCGCCGTCCGGCCCGGCCCCGCCGCCGACCCCGCCAGCGACATGGGCCCCCTCATCGACCAGGCCAACGTCACCCGCGTCAACACCCTCGTCGAGAACGCCATCGCCGCCGGCGCCCGCCCCGTCGTCCGCGGCGGCCCCGTCACCGACGGCCCCCTCGCCAACGGCGCCTTCTACCGCCCCACCCTCCTCGAAGTCACCGACCCCACCCTCGACATCGTCCAGGAGGAAGTCTTCGGCCCCGTTCTGACCATGCAGGTCTTCGACACCGAGACCGAGGCCATAGCGCTCGCCAACGACAGCGTCTACGGCCTGGCCGCCAGCGTCTGGAGCCGCGACGTCGACCAGCCCCTGCGCGTCGCCCGCGAACTCGAGGCCGGCACCGTCTGGATCAACGACTGGGCCACCATCTACGACGAGTTCGAGGAAGGCGGCTACAAGCACAGCGGCCAGGGCCGCCTCAACGGCATCGCCGCTCTCGAGGACTTCACCGAGTACAAGCACATCGCCCTGCGCCCCGGCACCATCGAGCACTGACCGCCGCCCGGCCCGGCGGCACACCCCCGCCGGGCCGGACCCGCACGGAAGACTCCGCCCCAGCGCCGCTCAGCCCTCACCAGGCCGGAGCGCCACGGGCGCCACCACACCCCTGCACGCACAGCGCAGCACACACCACCGTCAGGAAAGAAGATGGCACACCTGAAGATCATCGTCGCCAGCACCCGGCCAGGACGCGTCGGCCTGCCCGTCGCCCAATGGGTCGAGTCGGAAGCCCGCGCACACAACGGCTTCGACGACATCGAACTCGTCGACCTGGCAGAGCTCAACCTGCCCTTCATGAACGAACCCCACCACCCACGACTGGGCCAGTACGTCCACCAGCACACCCGTGACTGGAGCAAGAAGGTCGCCGAGGCCGACGCCTTCATCTTCGTCATGCCCGAATACAACTACGGCTACAACGCCGAACTGAAGAACGCCCTCGACTACCTGTACAACGAATGGCAGTACAAGCCCGTCGGCCTGGCCAGCTACGGCGGCGTCTCCGCCGGCACCCGCGCCGCCCAGATGATCAAACAGGTGGTCACCACCCTCAAGATGGTGCCCCTCAACGAGGCGATCTCCATCCCCTTCGTCCACGACTTCCTCGACGACAGCAGGACCATCGTCCCCAACGACGTCATGCGCGAGGCAGCCACTCTCATGCTCGACGAACTCGTCCGCGTCGAAGCGGCCCTCCGCCCCCTGCGCGCACCACAGCCGGACACACACTGACCGCCCACCCGCACCTGTCGGCGTACACACCGTCGCCGAGCTCGGTCCAGTACTGCGACGCCCTCGTGCGGGTTCCGTCCGGAGCCGGCCGGGGTCCGGCCCGGGCCGGACCCCGGTCCGCCGGCTCGGGCGGCCCGGGCGGCCCGGGCGCCCGGCCGGTTCAGGAGAGCGTCTTCAGCGATGCCGCGTCGTACGGCCTCAGCTCCTCGAAGCGGCCGTTCAGCACCTTCTCCGCCCACTGGGGGTCCTGGAGCAGCGCGCGGCCCACGGCCACCAGGTCGAACTCGTCGCGCTCCATGCGGTCCAGCAGGTTGTCCAGGCTGCCGAGTGCCGCGCCCTCGCCCTGGAACGCCTTGATGAAGTCGCCGTCCAGCCCGACCGAGCCGACGGTGATGACCTGCTTGCCCGTCAGCTTCTTGGTCCAGCCCGCGAGGTTGAGGTCCGAGCCCTCGAACTCCGGGAGCCAGTAGCGGCGGGTGGAGGCGTGGAAGACGTCCACGCCGGCCTCCGCGAGCGGGGTCAGGATCGCCTCCAGTTCCTCCGGGGTCTCGGCGAGGCGGGCGTCGTAGACCTCCTGCTTCCACTGCGAGAAGCGGAAGACGACCGGGAACTCGGGCGAGACGGCCGCACGCACCGCGGCCACGAGCTCCGCCGCGAACTTCGTCCGGGCCACCGGGTCGCCGCCGTAGGCGTCGGTGCGGCGGTTGGTGCCGGCCCAGAGGAACTGGTCGATCAAGTAGCCGTGGGCACCGTGCAGTTCCACGCCGTCGAAGCCGATGCGCTCCGCGGCGGCGGCCGCCTCGGCGAAGGCGCCGATGACGTCGTCGATGTCCTTCTGGGTCATCGCCTTTCCGGTGGCCTCGGACTCGCCGATGCGCAGCCCGGACGGACCGACCGGCGGCGCGTCCGGGAACGGGGGCTGGTTCGGCCTGCGGACCATGCCGATGTGCCACAGCTGCGGCACGATCGTGCCGCCCGCCGCGTGCACGGACTCGGCGACCTTCGCCCAGGCCGCCAGCTGCTCCTCGCCGTGGAACCGCGGCACCCGGCTGCTCTCACCGGCCGACGGGTGCCCCACATAGGTGCCCTCGGTGATGATCAGCCCGACACCGGCGGCGGCGCGGCGGGCGTAGTACGACCGCACGTCCTCCCCGGGAATGCCGTCCGGCGAGAACTTGCGGGTCATCGGTGCCATCACGATCCGGTTGGGGACGGTGAGGCCGTTCAGCGCGACGGGGCGGGAGAGGATCTGTGCCGCGCGGGAGGCGGAGGACGTGACGGTCACGTGGAAGGCTCCTCGTGAGTGACTCTGTTGACTGGACGGTATGTGCGCACGCATCGTTGCAGTACCTGAAGTAACCGTCCGTGCGCCGGTCCGCATTCCGGCACCACGCACCCTGTCGTGTGATGCCTCTCACGCCGCCCCGGTCCGGCCGCCCTCCCGTCCCCGTCCTGTCCTCGCCCTGTCCCCGCCCCCATCCCCGTCCTCGCCCCCGTCCGCGGCTCCGAGAGCCTTGTGGCCCGACGCTCGTGCTCCGGCCCGCGACCGGTCCGCGTCCACCGCTCACTTCAGGCGTTCCCAGACGCGGAGCGCCGTCCGCCGGGTGAACTCCGTCGGTGAAGGAGACGTCGGCAACAGCGCGGGAACCGTCGTGTTCTTCTTCTTGCCCGGCTTGTCGGCGAAGAGGGCGACGGCCAGGGTGAATCGGTCCTCGTAGGCAACGGTCCACACCGTGCGGCGGGTGATGCCGCCGCCCGCTCCCGCCGTGAACAGGGCCGCCGGAGAGCCGGCCTGGAGACCGCCCTGGATCGGCGCGGCCACCTCAGGGACCTCCTCCTCGGGCAGGACCCGGTGGCGGTCGGGGCGCGCGGAGTGGACGGTACGGCCGTCACGGGTGATGCGGGCGACGGTGTACGGCTCGGCGTACACGCCGCCGGCCGCGACCGCCGCGTACGCCGACGTGAGCCTCAGCGGTGTGGGCGCGGCCGTCTGCCAGAGGCCGTCGAGCGGCGGACCCTGACCGTCGACGGCCGGGCCATGCCCATGGCCACGAGCCGCCCGCTCCGCTCCTCCACCGAGCTGCTGACCGTCGCCGCGAAACGCGGCCTCACACGGGAGGCCGTCGGAGAACTCACCAGGTCCGCCTGCACGACGGACGATCCGTACGTGGTCGAACTCCGCGGCACCGACGGCTCCAGCCTCTACATCGGCTCCCTCACCTGTGCCTCCCGGGGCAGCGCCTGGATCGGCCTCGGCCCGGAGAACGCCACATGGCTCCACCGCAGGCTGCGGCCGGGCGACACACTGGCGGTGGCGATCAGGCCGAGGGACTGAAGCCCTTTCGGAGTCCGGTCCGCCGGTCCGGGAGCAACGGCCCGATCCGCGCCCCTGCGCATCAGCCGACGGCGCACCCGGACCGACGGCCGCCTGATCCAGCCGGAATACGGCCCTGCCCGACTCCGGCGGAAAAGCCCGAGGGCGGCACCCCCTGCTGCCAGGGAGCGCCGCCCTCGGTCGGACGGTCGATCAACCGGAACCGGTCGATCAGAAGTCCATGTCACCGCCCGGCATGCCGGCGCCGGCGCCCGCCTTCTCCTTCTCGGGCTTGTCGGCGATGACGGCCTCGGTGGTGAGGAACAGACCGGCGATGGAGGCCGCGTTCTGCAGGGCGGAACGGGTCACCTTGGCCGGGTCGATGATGCCCTCGGCGATCATGTCCACGTACTCGCCGGTCGCGGCGTTCAGGCCGTGGCCCGGGGTGAGGTTGCGGACCTTCTCCACCACGACGCCGCCCTCGAGGCCGGCGTTGACGGCGATCTGGGCCAGCGGAGCGGTCAGGGCCTTGCGGACGATCTCGGCACCGACGGCCTCGTCGCCCTCCAGGTCCAGCTTCTCGAAGGAGGTCTGCGAGGCCTGGACCAGGGCCACGCCACCACCGGCGACGATGCCCTCCTCGACGGCCGCCTTGGCGTTGCGGACGGCGTCCTCGATGCGGTGCTTGCGCTCCTTGAGCTCCACCTCGGTGGCGGCACCGGCCTTGATGACCGCGACACCGCCGGCGAGCTTGGCCAGGCGCTCCTGCAGCTTCTCGCGGTCGTAGTCGGAGTCGCTGTTCTCGATCTCGGCGCGGATCTGGTTCACGCGGCCCTGGACCTGCTCGGCGGAGCCGGCACCGTCGACGATGGTGGTCTCGTCCTTGGTGATGACCACCTTGCGGGCGCGGCCCAGCAGGTCGAGGGTGGCGTTCTCCAGCTTGAGGCCGACCTCCTCGGAGATGACCTCGCCGCCCGTGAGGATGGCGATGTCGCCGAGCATGGCCTTGCGGCGGTCGCCGAAGCCCGGGGCCTTGACGGCGACGGACTTGAAGGTGCCGCGGATCTTGTTGACGACCAGGGTCGACAGGGCCTCGCCCTCGACGTCCTCGGCGATGATCAGCAGCGGCTTGCCCGCCTGCATGACCTTCTCCAGCAGCGGGAGCAGGTCCTTGACCGAGGAGATCTTGGAGTTGGCGATGAGGATGTACGGGTCCTCGAGCACCGCCTCCATGCGCTCCATGTCGGTGGCGAAGTAGGCGGAGATGTAGCCCTTGTCGAAGCGCATGCCCTCGGTGAGCTCGAGCTCCAGGCCGAAGGTCTGCGACTCCTCGACGGTGATGACGCCTTCCTTGCCGACCTTGTCCATGGCCTCGGCGATGAGCTCACCGATCTGGGTGTCGGCGGCGGAGATGGAGGCGGTGGAGGCGATCTGCTCCTTGGTCTCGACCTCCTTGGCCTGGTCGAGCAGGGCGCTGGAGACAGCCTCGACGGCCTTCTCGATACCGCGCTTGAGAGCCATCGGGTTGGCACCGGCGGCGACGTTGCGCAGGCCCTCACGGACCAGCGCCTGGGCGAGGACCGTGGCGGTGGTCGTACCGTCGCCGGCGACGTCGTCGGTCTTCTTGGCGACTTCCTTGACCAGCTCGGCGCCGATCTTCTCGTACGGGTCCTCGAGCTCGATCTCCTTGGCGATGGAGACACCGTCGTTGGTGATCGTGGGGGCGCCCCACTTCTTCTCGAGGACGACGTTGCGGCCCTTGGGGCCCAGGGTCACCTTGACGGCGTCCGCGAGCTGGTTCATGCCGCGCTCGAGGCCGCGCCGCGCCTCCTCGTCGAACGCGATGATCTTGGCCATGTGAAGTGGTCCCTCCAGGACTGGGGGTGATTCCTTCGGACCGCGCCCGCGCCCGCGACGGACGGCTCGCCGGCCAGTGGTTCCTTGCTCCACCGGACCTGCGGGCCTCACCGACCCGGTCCTTCCGTTGTCACTCTCACCTTCAGAGTGCTAACGCCAATGATTAGCACTCGGCATGGTCGAGTGCAAGCGCCCCCGGAGGGATCAGCCCGGGGCGAACAGGGAGAAGAGCCCCGGATCGAACCGGACGAAAGGGACCGTCGCACCGGAGAAAAAGCACACGCGAAGGGCCCGCGCCCTCGGGGCGCGGGCCCTTCGTCCGAAGAACGTTCAGGCGGTGACGCGGACCATGTCGGCCTGCGGGCCCTTCTGACCCTGCGAGATCTCGAACTCGACCCGCTGGCCCTCCTCCAGCGTGCGGTAGCCGTCCATCTGGATCGCGCTGTAGTGGACGAAGACGTCTGCACCACCGTCGACCGCGATGAAGCCGTATCCCTTCTCCGCGTTGAACCACTTGACGGTGCCCTGAGCCATGCCTAACTCCCCTATTACTGGCCCTTGCACAGATCCACACTTCGCGGATCCGGGTCAGACCTCACCCCCCATGGATTGGGGGCGTGCGCCGGAACGCGTCGACCGCGGCTGAATGTATCTGCCCAACTGCCCTCTGCAACAGGTCACTCGGACGAGAAATCCGGACGCCGACGGCCGGGAATGTGACGAGAATTCACCTGAATTCAGGTCAAGTCAGGCCGCACGAAAGAGACATATGCCACAAAGAGCGCACACATTTTGGCTGCTTCTTGTCGGCTGTGCGGCAGGAATTCATGGCTCCGCATCAGGGAATCGGGAGCGCGTTCCCCAACTCTACCGCGTTTAATCCCACAGAATCGCCCCCTCCGCTTCTCTCACGGAGGGGGCAATCCCGAACACACTCGGTGACGCCTGTTACCGAAGGTAACGAGCGTCCGCGGAGACGGTCATCCGCCGGCGACGGCCGGGATGATCGAGACGCCCGCGCCGTCCGGCGTGGCCGTCTCCAGCCCCTGCTCGAACCGGACGTCGTCGTCGTTGACGTAGACGTTGACGAACCGGCGCAGCTTGCCCTGGTCGTCCAGGACGCGGGCGGCGATGCCCGTGTACTTCTTCTCCAGGTCGGAGATGACCTCCTTCAGGGTCGCCCCCTCGGCCGTGACCTCGGCCTGGCCGCCGGTGTAGGTGCGCAGGATGGTGGGGATACGAACGGTCACGCTCATTGCAGGCCAGCCTCTCGGAAGGAGTCCAGGTTCGGGCGGATCGTCGCGGTGAGCCCCGTGCCGGCCACCGCGTCCAGCGTCTTCAGACCGTCGCCGGTGTTGAGGACGACCGTGGTCTTCGCCGGGTCGAGGACGCCGTTCTCGATCAGCTTCCTCGTCACGCCGACGGTCACCCCGCCGGCCGTCTCCGCGAAGATGCCCTCGGTCCGGGCGAGCAGCTTGATGGCGTCCACGATCTGCTCGTCGGTCACGTCCTCCACGGCGCCGCCGGTGCGGCGCGCGATGTCCAGGACGTACGGCCCGTCGGCCGGGTTGCCGATGGCGAGCGACTTGGCGATGGTGTCCGGCTTCTGCGGCCGTACGACGTCGTGGCCGGCCTTGAAGGCGGCGGACACGGGGGAGCAGCCCTCGGCCTGCGCCCCGAAGATCTTGTACGGCTTGTCCTCGACCAGACCGAGCTCGATCAGCTCCCGCAGCCCCTTGTCGATCTTGGTGAGCTGGGAGCCGGAGGCGATCGGGACGACGATCTGGTCGGGCAGCCGCCAGCCGAGCTGCTCGCAGATCTCGTACGCCAGCGTCTTGGAGCCCTCGGCGTAGTACGGCCGCAGGTTGACGTTGACGAAGCCCCAGCCCTCGCCGGCCGGGTCACCGATCAGCTCGGAGCAGAAACGATTCACATCGTCGTAGGTGCCCTCGATGCCCACGAGCCGGCCGCCGTAGACGGCGGCCATGACGACCTTGCCCTGCTCCAGGTCGTGCGGGATGAACACGCAGGAGCGGAAGCCGGCACGGGCGGCGGCGGCGCCGACGGCACCGGCGAGGTTGCCGGTGGAGGAGCAGGACAGGGTGGTGAAGCCGAAGGCGCGTGCCGCCTCCAGGGCCTGGGCGACCACACGGTCCTTGAAGGAGTGCGTCGGGTTGCCGGAGTCGTCCTTGACGAAGAGCTTGCCGGCGTCGACACCGAGTTCACGGGCGAGGTGGTCGGCCTGGACGAGCCGGGTCCAGCCCGGGTTGAGGTTGGGCTTGTCGGCCACGTCCGCGGGGACGGGCAGCAGCGGCGCGTAGCGCCAGAGGCTCGTGGGACCCTCCTCGATCCGCTTGCGCAGCCCCTCGGTGTCGTAGGCCGAGAAGTCGTAGGCGACCTCCAGCGGGCCGAAACACTCCTCGCAGGCGAAGACCGGGCCGAGGGGGACGCGGTGGCCGCACTCGCGGCAGCTCAGGGCCGTGGCAGGGCCGAGGTCGACGGTGGAAACGGTGGAAACACTGGAACCAGTGCTGCTTGCAGCAGTCTGCACAGCCATGTGAGGCGAGGCCCTTTCTCCTCATCTTCCTCACGACGCATCTCGCCGTGAGACGGAATTGGCACCTTCCCTAGCCAGGAGCCTCGCGTGAACGACCGACCGTGACCGGAGGGCACCGGTCAGCGGTCTACGAGAACCGGCTGGAGGGTTGCCGGGGCTTCATCGGGCCGTGTCCCTCTGCCCCTCTGGATGAGCTGTATGAGGTTGTCGGTACGCGGTTGTAAGGCGGCGGAGACCCCGGTATGCGATGGTCATCCGCGTTGCTCAAGACTGTATCCGAAGGGCCACGACCGTCGAGATGGCCGTCCGAACCGCGAGACAACCGTGAGGAGCCGCCAGACCGTGCTGGAAGAAGTCGAGCGCTGGCTCGCCACCCGCTCCTGGTCCGTGGCCGACCGTCCGCTCCGCCAGATCCTGGCCGCCAAGCAGCACACCGGCCAGACGGTCTCCGTCGTCCTGCCCGCCCTCAACGAGGAGGAGACCGTCGGCGACATCGTCGCCGTCATCCGGCGCGACCTGATGGAGCAGGCACCGCTCGTGGACGAGCTCGTCGTCGTCGACTCCGGCTCCACCGACCGCACCTTCGAGGTGGCCGCCGCCGCGGGCGCGCGGGTCGTGCACCGCGACGAGATCCTGCCGCGCCTGCCGGCGGTGCCCGGCAAGGGCGAGGTGCTGTGGCGCTCCCTGCTCGTCACGCGGGGGGACATCATCTGCTTCGTCGACGCCGACCTCAGGGACTTCTCCTCCGACTTCGTCACCGGCATCGTGGGCCCGCTGCTCACCGATCCCGGCATCGCCCTGGTCAAAGCCATGTACGACCGGCCCCTCACGGTGTCCGACGGGTCCGCCTCCGACGCGCTCTTCGCCGGGCAGGGCGGGCGGGTCACCGAGCTGATGGCGCGTCCGCTGCTCAACATGCACTGGCCGCAGCTGGCCGGCTTCGTGCAGCCGCTCGGCGGCGAGTACGCCGCCCGCCGCTCGCTGCTCGAGCAGCTGCCGTTCCCCGTCGGCTACGGCGTCGAGCTCGGCATGCTGGTCGACGCCCTGCACCTGGTGGGTCTGGACGCCCTCGCCCAGGTCGACGTCGGAGTGCGCAAGCACCGGCACCAGGACGGGCAGGCGCTCGGCCGGATGGCCGCCGCGATCTACCGCACCGCCCAGCTGCGCCTGGCCCGCGGTCATCTGCTCCGCCCCGCCCTGACCCAGTTCGAGCGCGGCGAGAACGGCTTCGAGCCGCGGACCTACCCCGTGGACACCGAGGAGCGGCCCCCCATGGTGGGGATCGCGGAGTACGCGGCCCGGAAAGTGGCGTGAAAGCCACGGAAGAACACGGAAGAGCGCGAAAGAACGCGAAGGTAACGCGAAAGAGCGCGGAAGAAGGGGCGGGAAAGCAGCGTGCGGCCGCGGCTCGCCCCTCTGGCGTGAAACCCCGGTTCACCCGTGCACGGCCGTTCACGCAGCGGAGTCGTACGTTTGAGCGTTTCCGGGTCGGGCTAGGTTGAGGACCATGGCTTCAACCCACGGTGCCAAGGTACTGGTCGCTTCCAATCGCGGTCCGGTCTCGTACGAAGTGCGCGAGGACGGCTCGCTGAACGCCAGGCGCGGCGGCGGAGGGCTGGTCTCCGGGCTGTCCGCGATCGGTCCGGAGGCGGGCGCGGTCTGGGTGTGCGCCGCGCTGAGCGACGCCGACCGGACGGCGGCCCACCGCTTCGAGGGCGGGCGCCGGCTGCCGTCGGAGGACACCGGCGGTCAACGGGTACGGATGCTCGACATCGACGCGGAGGTGTTCTCCGACGCGTACAACGGCATCGCCAACTCCGTGCTGTGGTTCGTCCACCACATGCTCTACCAGACCCCCCTGGAGCCGGTCTTCGACGCGGAGTTCCGCCGCCAGTGGGCGTCGTACGAGGCCTACAACCGGGCCTTCGCCCAGGCACTGGCGGAGGAGGCGGCCGAGGGCGCGACCGTGCTCGTGCAGGACTACCACCTGACGCTCGTGCCGGGGATGCTGCGCGACTTCCGGCCGGATGTGCGGATCGGGCACTTCTCGCACACGCCGTGGGCGCCGGCGGACTACTTCCGGCTGCTGCCCGACGACATCGCCGAGCAGGTGCTGCGCGGGATGCTGGGCGCGGACCGGCTGGGCTTCCTCACCCAGCGGTGGGCGAACGCGTTCGCCGACTGCTGCGACGCCCTGGTCGGCGGGCTCGGCGGCACCCGGATCGGGGTGCACGGGCTGGGCGCGGACGCCGAGTTCCTGCGGGAGCGGTCGCAGCGGGCCGACGTCAAGGAACGGATGGTGGCGCTGCGCGAGGAGATCGGCGCGGCTCCGGACGGAAGCGCGCGCAGGACGATCGTGCGGGTGGACCGGACGGAGCTGTCCAAGAACATCGTGCGGGGGCTGCTCGCCTACCGGCAGCTGCTGGAGGACCGGCCGGAGTGGCGCGAGCGGGTGGTGCATCTCGCGTTCGCGTATCCGTCGCGGCAGGACCTCGCGGTGTACCGGGAGTACACCGCCGAGGTGCGGCGGCTGGCGGAGGAGATCAACGAGCAGTACGGGACGCCCGGCTGGCGGCCGGTGCTGCTGCACGTCAAGGACGACTTCGCACGGTCGCTGGCGGCGTACCGGATCGCGGACGTGGCGCTGGTCAATCCGATCCGGGACGGGATGAACCTGGTGGCCAAGGAGGTGCCGGTCGTCTCCGACTCCGGGTGCGCCCTGGTGCTGTCGCGGGAGGCGGGGGCGTACGCGGAGCTGGGGGACGACGCGGTGACCGTCAATCCCTACGACGTGGTGGGGACGGCACAGGCGCTGCACGAGGCGCTGAGCATGCCGGGGGCGGAGCGGCTGGAGCGCACCAAGCGGCTGGCCGCCGCCGCGACCGCGCTTCCTCCCACCCAGTGGTTCCTGGATCAGCTGAACGAGCTGAGCGCCTGACGGAGCGGGTGCGGCGGGGCGGGGCGGAGGCGTCCGCTCCCGCCCCCGCACGTCAGGAAACGCTCCGCACGCGCTCCGCCAGCGCCCTCAGCAGCTCCACCACACCGGCCGGACCGTTCACCACCAGGTCCGCCCGCTTTGACAGCTCTGTGACCTCCGTGCTGCCGCTGCACACCAAAAGCCCCGGCAGGCCGTCCGAGCGGAGCTTCTCCACCGCGGCATAGGCGGGCAGGTCGCCGAGGTCGTCGCCGGCGTAGAGGACCGCGCCGGGGCCCAGGCCGCGGACGTGGTCCAGCAGGGCGACGCCCTTGTCCATGCCGGGAGGCCGCAGTTCGAGGACCATGCGGCCGGGTTCGACGATCAGACCGTGGCGGGCGGCCAGGCCGGCGAGGGGTTCGCAAAGCAGGTCGAAGGCGGCCTGGGGGTCGTCGGCACGGCGGGTGTGGACGGCGACGGAGCGGCCCTTCTCCTCGATCCGGGTGCCGCTCCGGGCGCCGATCCGGTCCAGGAGGCCGGGCAGTTCGGCGCGGACCGCGGCGACTCCGGGGTGCGGGGCCGGGGCGGTGACGGCGCCCGTGGCGGCGTCCCAGCGTTCGGCGCCGTAGTGGCCGAGGACGACGAGGTGGTCCAGGCCGGGCACGCCCGCGAAGCCGCCGTGCCGCACCGCGACGTCGGCCGGGCGGCCGGTGACCACCACCACGGAGGCCACCTTGGGGGCGAGGGCGGCGAGGGCGGGCACCGCGTCCGGGTGGGCCCTGGCCTGGTCGGGGTCGGGCACGATCGGGGCGAGCGTCCCGTCGAAGTCGAGCGCGATCACCGCGCGCTCCGGCCGCTCGAGGATCGCGGCGAGCCCGTCCCGGCCGGCCCGTGTGGCCGGCGTCGGCAGGGACGGAGGAGACGGAAGGGCGTCGGCCGGGTCGTTGGCGTGACTGTCCTGACTGCTACCCATGTGCCGAACCTATCCGCCCGGGGCGGGGCGCACTCCTCGGCGGCGCACTGTGCGCGAGGTCACCGCTCGGCGCGCCGGGCCTCGCGTATGCGCCGCAGCCGGTTCACCGTGACGGGGTCGTGGGCCAGGGCGCGGGTGTCGTCGAGGAGGGCGTTGAGGAGCTGGTAGTAGCGGACGGGCGACAGCCCCAGCTCCTCCCGTATGGCGCGCTCCTTCGCACCGGGGCCGGAGAAGCCGCGGCGCTCCAGGGCGAGGATGTCCCGCTCCCTGCGGCCGAGTGCGTGCTCCCGGCCGTCCCGGGCGGCGTCCTGGGCGTTGTCCTGGTGGGCGTCCTGGGCGGCGTCCTGGTGGGCGTCCTTGGGGTCGTCCTGCTTGTCGGCCATGCCAGCACCGTAACCACCGCCGACGACAGTGCCGGGGCACCGCCCCCACGCCGCCGCCCCGCCTGTGCGGCCCTGGACCGCCTTTCTTCGCCCCCGGGCCGCCGCCGTACGCCGAACGGGCCGGCACGGCACCGGAACCCGCACCGGCGCATGACACGGACGTCCGAAAAAGATCAGCCATAAGGCCGCCGCCACACGAATGGACTAGACCTCTTGTGGGTCCAAGGGTCACACTGTCCCCCGTGGGACACGTCATCGCCCTCGATGTGGGCGGCACCGGGATGAAAGCGGCTCTGATCGCCGCCGACGGCTCGCTGCTGCATCGGGCGCGCCGGGCGACCGGCCGTGAGCACGGCCCGGACGCCGTGGTGGAGGGCATCCTCGACTTCGCCGCCGACCTGCGCGCACACGGCGCGGCGCATCTGGGCGAGAAGGCCGCCGCGGCCGGGATCGCCGTGCCCGGCATCATCGACGAGGAGCGGGGGGTGGCCGCCTACTCCGCCAACCTCGGCTGGCGTGACGTACCCCTGCGCGACCTGCTCGCCGAACGGCTCGGCGTCCCCGTGGCCCTGGGGCACGACGTGCGCGCCGGCGGGCTCGCCGAGGGCCGGATCGGGGCGGGCCGGGGCACGGACCGGTTTCTGTTCGTGCCGCTGGGCACCGGCATCGCGGGCGCCATCGGCATCGACGGCCGGGTGGAGGCGGGCGCGCACGGCCTCGCGGGCGAGATCGGCCACATCGTCGTACGGCCCGGCGGCCCGCCGTGCCCGTGCGGGCAGCGCGGCTGCCTGGAGCGGTTCGCCTCCGCGGCGGCGGTCGGCCGGGCCTGGGCCCGGGCGTGCGGGGACCCACGGGCGGACGCGGCCGACTGCGCCAGGGCCGTGGAGTCCGGCGACACCAGGGCACGAGCGGTCTGGCAGGAGGCGGTGGACGCGCTCGCCGACGGGCTGGTCACCGCGCTGACCCTGCTGGACCCCCGCACTCTGATCATCGGCGGCGGGCTCGCCGAGGCGGGCGAGACGCTGTTCGCACCGCTGCGGGAGGCCGTCCGGCGGCGGATCACCTTCCAGAAGCCGCCCTCGATCGTCCCCGCCGCTCTGGGGGACACCGCCGGCTGCCTGGGCGCGGGGCTGCTGGCCTGGGACCTTCTGACCACTTCTACGACTCCCCGGAGGTAGCCGCCTGATGGCCCCCTGCAAGGTTTTCACCGGAGCCCGGGTGGTGCTGCCCACCGGGATCGTGGACGGTGGCCGGGTGATCGTCGACGGCACGCGGATCGCCGACCGCGCCCGTGAGGACGCCGAGATCCTCGACGTGCGCGGGCACTGGCTGGTCCCCGGCTTCGTCGACCTCCACAACCACGGCGGGGGCGGCGCCTCCTTCGCGGGCACCGCCGACGACGCGCTGACCGCCGTCGAGACCCACCGGCGGCACGGCACCACCACCCTGGTCGCCTCCACCGTCACCGACGACCTGGGCGCCCTCGTCAAGCAGGCGGGACTGCTGTCGGAGCTGGCCGAGCAGGGGGAGATCGCGGGCATCCACTTCGAGGGGCCGTTCATCTCGCCGTGCCGCAAGGGCGCGCACTCCGAGGCGCTGCTGCGCGCCCCGGCCCCGGCCCAGGTGCGCAAGCTGCTCGACGCCGCGCGCGGCCGGGCGAAGATGGTCACGCTCGCCCCCGAGCTGCCGGGGGGCCTCGACTCCGTGCGGCTGCTCGCGGAGCACGGCGTGATCGCGGCGGTCGGGCACACGGACGCCACGTACGAGCAGACGGTGGAGGCGATCGACGCCGGGGCCACCGTCGCCACCCATCTGTTCAACGCGATGCCGCCCCTGGGGCACCGCGCCCCGGGTCCGGTCACGGCCCTGCTGGAGGACGAGCGGGTCACGGTCGAACTGATCAACGACGGGGTGCATCTGCATCCGGCCACCCTCCAACTGGCCTTCCACCACGCGGGCCCCGAGCGGGTCGCCTTCATCACCGACGCCATGGACGCCGCCGGGAACGGCGACGGCCGCTACACGCTCGGCCCGCTCCAGGTCGAGGTCGCGGGCGGGGTGGCGCGGCTGGTGGAGGGCGGTTCGATCGCGGGGTCGACCCTGACCCTGGACCGGGCCTTCCGGCGTGCCGTGACGGTCGACCGGCTGCCGGTCGAGCACGTGGTGGCCGCGCTGTCCGCCAACCCGGCCCGGCTGCTCGGCCTGGACGACCGGGTGGGCTCCCTGGAACCCGGCAAGGACGCCGATCTGGTGCTGTTCGACGAGGACTTCACGCTGAAGGGCGTGATGCGGCAGGGCGCGTGGGTGGTCGACCCCCGGCTGGGATGATCCGTCCGCCCGTGCGGCCGGGTGGCCGATCCGCGGGGTGGGCGGTCGGCCGGGTCTTTGGCATGATCGAAGCTCCGGAACATCGCAGCACGCGCTCCTACTCGGGGGAGGTCGGCCCACGTGATCCTCACGGTCACGCTGAACACCGCTCTCGACATCACCTATCGGGTGCCGTCCCTGAAGCCCCACGCCTCCCACCGGGTGTCCGAGGCGACCGAGCGGCCCGGCGGCAAGGGCATCAATGTCGCCCGGGTCCTTTCGGCCCTGGGCCACGAGGTGACGGTCACCGGTTTCGCGGGCGGGGCCACCGGGCGTGAGCTGCGTGACCGGCTCGCCTCCCAGGCGCCGGGGGTGGTGGACGCCCTCGTCCCGGTCGCGGGCGCGACCCGGCGCACCACGGCCGTCGTGGACGAGCGCACCGGCGACACCACCCAGTTCAACGAGCCGGGCCCGGTCATCGGCCCCGCCGAGTGGGCCACCCTCCAGGACGTGTACAAGGAGCTGCTCGGCTCGGTGTCGGCGGTGGCGCTGTGCGGCAGTCTGCCGCCGGGGCTGCCGGTGGGCGCGTACGCCGGTCTGATACGCACGGCGCGGGCGGCCGGGGTCCCCGTGCTGCTGGACACCAGCGGCGAGGCCCTGCGGCGCGGCGTGGCGGCCCGCCCCGACATCATCAAGCCGAACGCCGCGGAGCTGGCCGAGCTCACCGGCTCCCACGAGCCCCTGCGTGCCGCCCGGGACGCCCGCCGGCGCGGCGCCCGCGCGGTGGTCGCCTCCCTGGGCGCCTACGGTCTTCTCGCCCACACCCCCGACGGCGTCTGGCGGGCCGCCCCGCCCGCCCGGGTCCAGGGCAACCCGGCCGGCGCCGGCGACTCGGCGGTCGCGGGCCTGCTCTCCGCCCTGGCGGAGAACCTTCCCTGGCCGGACCGTCTGGCCCGCGCGGCGGCCCTGTCCACGGCGACGGTCCTGTCCCCGGCGGCGGGCGAGTTCGACCGTCAGGCCTACGAGAAGCTGCTGGGGCAGGTGGCGGTGACCGCGGAGGTCAGCGCCGCCTGACGGGGCTCAGCTGCCGACCCAGCCCTTCGCCAGCCAGAGCTGGTCGAAGTTGGCGTCGCACTGGTTGCCCGCCTCGCACGAGATCTTGATGGTGTTCGTGCCCTTGTTGAGCTGGATGTAGTTGTAGGTCTTCGTCCAGCCCTTCTCGTAGTCGCCCTCGGGCGCGCCCGCCCAGTTCTTCAGCTTCACGAGCGTGGTGGACGGCTTGCCGTTGACCGTGAGGGTGGCGGTGCCGTCCTTGCCCGGGACGCCGTAGGTGATGAAGAGGGTGTACTTGCCGTCCTCGGGGATGCCGTTGACGTTCCAGGTGACCGAGGCGCCGAGGTTGTTGAAGTTGGTCACATAGACGCCGCCGTCCGCCTTGGCGCCCGGGACGTCCGACGCGGTCGTCACGCCGTTCTCCAGCAGGAGCGCCTTGGCGTCGATCTTCGGCAGCTCCTTCTGGGGAGCCGCGCTGGTGCTCGTCGACGGGGTCGGCTCGGCGCTCTGCGTGACCGTGGGGGTCGTGCCGCCGGCCTTGTTCTCGTCCTTGTCCTCGGGGTCGCCGCTGATCATGGCGATGCCGATGCCGGTGACGACCGCGGCGACCACCGCGACGGCGCCGATCAGCAGCCCCCTGGTGTTCGGGCCCCGGCCGCGGCCGGCACCGCCCTGGTGCTGCTGCCGGGCCGCGGGCGCACCGCCGGGATAGGTCTCCGGGGCGGCGTAGTGCGCGTTCTGCTGCTGCGCGGCCGCAGGGGGCTGGCCGTACTGCCGCTGACCGACGGTGCGGACCCGGTTCACCGAGTGAGGGTAGCCGTAACCACCGGAGGGCGGCTGGGCTCCCTTGGCCTGACCGTCGGCGTACAGGTAGCCGAACGGATCGTCGTCCTCGGGCGTGCTCGCGCCGCTGTTGCCGGCCGTCATCCCTTGGTCTCCTCAAGCGTGGTGCGGGTGGTGCCGTACGTCGTGAGAGATAGCGAGCCTACCTGCTTCCGGGGACCCGAACGGGTGACTCACGCCGCACCCGTGCGCCGACCCGCGGTTCAGCCGGCACGGCGATGCTGCCGGGGGCGGGACCTTTTCTCGATGTACATCCGTTCGTCGGCGGATTTCAGCACTTCGTCCGCCGTCATGCCGCAGCAGGCCCAGCCGATGCCGAAGCTCGCCCCGACCCGGACGGCCCGGCCCTCGGCCCGGATCGGCTGGATGATCTCGTTGCGCAGACGTACGGCGAGGTCCTGGGCGTCGGCCTGGCCGAGGCCGTCGGCGAGGATCACGAACTCGTCGCCGCCGAGACGGGCCACGGTGTCGCCGTCGCGCACGCCGTTGCTCAGCCGCCGGGCCACCTCGATGAGGACGGCGTCGCCCGCGTTGTGCCCGAACCGGTCGTTGATCGACTTGAAGCCGTCGAGGTCGCAGAAGAGGACGGCCAGCCCCTTGGTGCCGTCGTCACGGTCCCCCTCGGGGGCGACGACGTGCACATGGTGGTCGTAGGAGCCGTACGCCGGTGAGCCCAGGTGGAAGTCGAAGTCGTGGCCGCCGAGGCCGTAGGCGGGGTGGCCGTAGGCCGCGTCCGGCGACTCCGGCTCGTTCCCGCTCCCCGTCAGGGACCGCTGGCACAGCCGGGCGGACAGCCGGGCGCGCAGCTCGGCGGCGTTGGGCAGGCCGGTGAGGGAGTCGTGGGAGGCGCGGTGGGCGAGCTGGAGCTCGCGGCGCTTGCGCTCCTCGATGTCCTCGACGTGGGTGAGCAGGAAACGGGGGCCGTCGGCGGTGTCGGCGACGACGGAGTTGCGCAGGGAGACCCAGACGTAGGTGCCGTCCCGGCGGGCGAGGCGCAGCTCGGCCCGGCCGCCCTCGGCGGAGGTCCGCAGCAGGGTGCCCACGTCCTCGGGGTGGACGAGGTCGGAGAAGGAGTAGCGGCGCATCGCGGAGGCGGGGCGGCCCAGCAGCCGGCACAGGGCGTCGTTGGAGCGCAGGATGCGGCCGTGCTGCTCCCCGCCCATCTCGGCGATGGCCATGCCGGAGGGGGCGTACTCGAAGGCCTGGCGGAAACTCTCCTCGCTGGCGCGCAGGGCCTGCTGCTCGCGCTCCAGACGGACCAGGGCGCGCTGCATATTCGCGCGTAGACGTGCGTTGCTGATGGCTATGGCGGCCTGGAACGCGTACATCTGCAGCGCCTCGCGGCCCCAGGCGCCGGGCCGGCGGCCGTTGCGCGGGCGGTCCACGGAGATCACGCCGAGCAGTTCGCCGGAAGAACCGGGGGTGTACATGGGCGCGTACAGCCGGTCGGAGGGGTGCCACTCGTCCTCGAAGCGGGGCTCGGGCCCCTCGGTGTGCCACTGCGGTACGTCGTCGTTGTCGAGAACCCAGCCCTCGGTGTGAGGTATGAAGACCAGCCCGTCCCACTGCTCTCCCAAGGAGAGCCGGCGCTCCCAGGACGCGCGGGAGCCGACCCGGCCGGTCATGAGGGCCGCGGCGGCGGGGTTCCCGGCGAAGGCGGCCACGACGAGGTCGCCGTCGGGGCGGACGAGGTTGACGCAGGCCAGCTCGTAGCCGAGGCCCTTCACGATGCCGTCGGCAACGGTCTGCAGCGTGTCGGCCAGGCTCCTCGCGGTGTTCATCTCCGCCATGGCCTGGTGCAGTCGCCGCAGGGTCGAAAGGCGGACGTACGGCTCCGACTCGCTCTCCATGTTCGCCCTCCCCCCGCGACCTCGTGGTGAATCAATAGGGTGCTCTTCGGCGTATCGTCCTGTGCGGCCTCCGCCACTGAATCACAGCGCGAAGCCCACCCGGTACACAGGGTCAACAATTCATGGCTCTTGTGACTCAAGTCACAGAAAAGCGTGCGTAATGGAGTGGAGTTTCTGCGTTTTCCTTGTGCGTTTCCCGACCGCGGATGGTGTGCATGTGCGGACATGATGCACGAGATCTCCGGCGCACCGCGCGGAAACCGCGGTTTCCCGCCGCACGCTCCGCCCGGCCCCGGCTCTTTCCGCCCGGATCGCGCCGGGCCCGCGGAACCCGGCGTTCCGTCCCACCGTACTGCGGCCGTCCGGCAGGACCCCGCCCCGCGGTTTCCTCCCCCCGCCGTCCGAAGGGCGTCGGGCGCTCCGGCACCGGCCCTCCGCCCCCCCCCCCCGATCCACCCCAACCCGGACGAAAGACCTAGGTCCGGCTTCGGGCGGAGGCCCGATGCGAGGGGCGCATGCCGCTGGCTAGCGTTTCCTGTGTGCTGAACCCATCCCCTGCACCCGCCGTCTCCTCCTCCGCCGCTTCCTCCGCCGTTTCCCCTGCCTCCGGGCATGCTGAGGGGGTGACCGACGAGGAATTCCGTGCCGCGATGTCCCGGCTGGCCGCGGGTGTGGTCCTGGTGACCGCACAGGAGCCGCCGCTCGACCCGGACGACCCTCACGCACCGGCCGGCGAGGACGCGGGCATGACCGCGACGGCGTTCATGTCGGTGTCCCTGGGCCCGCCGCTGGCCCTGGTCAGCCTGCGCGAGGGCTCCCGCATGGACGACCTGCTCGCCGAGCAGCCGCTGTGGGCGGTGTCGATCCTCGCGGAGAACCAGCGGCACATCGCCGGCCGCTTCGCCATGAAGGGCCGGATCAGCGACCGGCTGCTGTTCAAGGACCTCTCCTGGACGCGCGGCGAGTCCTCCGGCGCGCCGCTGCTGGCCGACGCCCTGGCCACCTTCGAGCTGCGCACCGAGCAGCGGGTGACGGCGGGCGACCACACCCTGGTCATCGGCCGTGTGCTGACGGCCCGTGTCCCGAGCACGGAGGGCGGCCCGCTGCTGTACTACCGGGGGAACTACCGCCGGCTGGGCTGACGGCGGCGCTCCCGGCCCGTCGCCTCGGCCCGCACCGGCCCCGCATCGGCCAGTATCAGCCCCGTGTCGGCCTCTTGTCGGCCCCGTACCGGTCTTCGCCGTCCCGCCGTGCCGGCCCGCACCGCCCCCCGTATCAGCCTCGTACCGGCCCCTTGTCGGCCCCGCACCGGCCCTCGCCGTCCCGCCGTGCCGGCCCCGGTCACCCCCACCCCTGCTGCATCGCCTGGCGCTTCCAGTCCTTCCCGGACCGCTCCCGCTTGATCTCCGAGCGCCGTTTCTTCTTCCGCAGCCGGTGCTCGTTGATGCCGCGTGGGATCCGGGTGGGCTTGCGCGGCGGGGGCGGGGGCGCGGTGGCCTCGGCGAGGAGCGCGGCGAGGCGTACGGCGGCGGCCTCGCGGTTGCGCCACTGGGAGCGGTGCTCCGAGGCGCGGACGCTGATCACCCCGTCGACGAGGCGGCCCGCGAGCCGTTGCAGGGCGCGCCGCTTCCACGCCTCGGGCAGGGCCTCGGTGTTTGCGAGGTCGAAGCGCAACTCCACTTGCGAGTCACTGGTGTTGACATGCTGTCCGCCGGGACCCGAGGACCGCGAGAACCGCCAGACCAGCTCGGCTTCGGGAAGCACGACGGAACCACGAATGGGATAGGGACCGGCCATGCCGCCCATGTTCCCGCTCCCGCCCGGTTCACGTCATCGGATTTTCGCGCGCCTGCGAACAGGGCCCGGCGAAAAAGGCAAAGAGATGAGGAACCCCGGGAAGCGCCGCGGCGTTCCTACGGGTGGCTGTAGCTTCGTCCGCATACGCAGAACGTCCGCATACGCAAAAACGAGGGAAGGGACTCCCGAACATGGCTGTAAGCCTGTCCAAGGGCGGCAATGTCTCGCTCACCAAGGAAGCTCCGGGCCTGACCGCCGTCACCGTGGGCCTCGGCTGGGACGTCCGCACCACCACCGGAACGGACTTCGACCTGGACGCCTCCGCGATCGCGGTCAACGCCCAGGGCAAGGTCCTCTCCGACGCCTACTTCGTCTTCTTCAACAACAAGCAGACCCCGGACAACAGCATCGTCCACACCGGTGACAACCGCACCGGCGCGGGCGAGGGCGACGACGAGGCGATCAACGTCAACCTCACCGCGCTGCCCCCCGAGGTCGACAAGGTCGTCTTCCCGGTCTCCATCTACGACGCCGAGAACCGCCGCCAGAACTTCGGCCAGGTCCGCAACGCCTACATCCGGATCATCAACCAGGCCGGCGGCACCGAGATCGCCCGCTACGACCTGTCGGAGGACGCGGCCACCGAGACGGCCATGATCTTCGGCGAGCTGTACCGCCACGGGGCGGAGTGGAAGTTCCGCGCGGTGGGCCAGGGCTACGCCTCGGGTCTGGCCGGCATCGCCCAGGACTTCGGCGTCAACGTCTGAGGACGACGCACGCCGGCCGAGCCCCGGTCCGCCGGGGCCGGGGCTCGGCCCGTCAGGGACGTGCCGGCTTGCCCTCGCCGTACAGCCAGTCCTTCCAGATCCCGTCGAAGTCCTTGTCCGGGGCCTTTCTCTCCACATGGGCGATGAAGTCGTCGGTGGACGCGTTGCCGTGGCGGTGGGCGGCGGCCCAGCTTCGGATGATGTCGTGGAAGGCGGCGTCGCCGACGGTCTGGCGGATCTTGTGCAGGACCATCGCGCCGCGGTCGTAGACGGGCGGGTCCGAGATGTGCGCGGCGCTGCTCGGCCTGCCCGGCGGGAAGGCCCAGACGGCCTTGTTGTGGGCCTCGTCCGGATAGTGCTCGTCGCGGTAGAGCTCGTCGAAGATCTGCTGCGCGCTGCTGCCGCCGTGCTCCTCCGCCCACAGCCACTCGGCGTAGGTCGCGAAGGCCTCGTTGAGCCACATGTCCTGCCAGCTCCTGGGGCTGACGGAGTTCCCGTACCACTGGTGGGCGATCTCGTGGACGACGGTGTCCAGGTTGGGGGCGCCGGGGTAGACGGGCCGGGTCTGGGTCTCCAGGGCGTAGAAACCGTCCCGGGCAGGATCGACGATCGCACCGGTGGACGAGAAGGGGTACGGGCCGAACGTGCGCTCCGCCCACTCGGTGATCTCGGGAATCCGCGCGAGCACCGCACGGCTCGCCTCCGCCTGGGACGGGTCCACGGCGATGTACACCGGCAGGCCGTTCTTCAGGGTGGAGCGCGTGATCTCGAAGCGTCCGATGGCGACGGTGGCCAGATAGCTCGCCATCGGCTCGGCCATGTGCCAGTGGAACGTCCGGCGTCCCCCGCTGGTCGTCTCGCTCTTCAACTCGCCGTTGGAGACGGCCTGGAACCCCTCGGGGACGGTGACCGAGACGTCGTAGGCGGCCTTGTCGGACGGGTGGTTGTTCCCCGGGAACCACGCCATCGATCCGACCGGCTGGCCGAGGGCGAGCGCACCGTCGTCGGTGGGCAGCCAGCCCTCCTTCTCCCCGTCGGGGTCGACGACGGTCTGCGGCCGGCCCGCATAACGCACCGTCACCTCGAAGGTCTCCCCCCGCACCAGGCCGTCGTGCGGGCGCACGGTGAGTTCCTGGCCGGCGCGGCTGAACGAGGCGTCCCTCCCCTCCACCGTGACACCGCGCACCTCGAGCCCCTTGAGGTCGAGGTTGAAGGCGGACAGGTCCTTGGTGGCCCGGGCGGTGATGACCGCCGTCCCCGTCAGATGACGGCGGTCCGGGTCATAGGCGAGGGTCAGATCGTAGTGGCTGACGTCGTATCCGCCGTTGCCCGCCTTGGGGAAGTACGGGTCACCCACCCCGGCCCCGCCCGGAGTGCCGCGCACCTCCCTGCCGCATCCCGTCAGCGCGAGCACGGACAGGACACAGCAGAGAACGACCTTCCGGACAATCAACGCGGATCGCTCCATGGGCGCGATCCTATGCCGCACGTCCGTGACACCATCGCCTCTGTGCTCGACATCGGCTACGCCCTCTCCTCCCGCTTCCCCGACCCTCCCCAGACGGACTACCGCCAGGTGGACGTACGCGCCCTGCGGCACGACCTGTTCTGCGGCGACGTCTATCTGGCGGACACCGAGACGGACCGCGAACTGGCCACGGCCTGGGGCTGGGTGCCGGTGCTGGACTTCGCCTGGGCGCTGTGCGACATCGTCGAGCGGCTGGACCGGGACCCGGCCGGCTCCCGCGCCTCCCGCCCGCAGCGGGCGGAGCTGGACTTCACCGAGTCCACGGACCGGATGCGCTTCGAGCGCCGCTTCGGCTGGGTCGACATCACCTCCGACTGGACGCCCGCCGAGGAGCCCCCGCTGTCCTTCTCCCACGCCGAACTGCGCCGTGAGGCCCGCGACTTCCTGCACGACCTGATCGCCGATCTGTGCGACCTGCACGAGGACCTGGCGGAGAACCCGGTGATCTGGACCCTCCAGGCCCGCTTCCCCCGCGTCCCCTGATCCCCCTGGGCCTTCTTTCGGCCACCCTTCTTCCCGCCCTTGACCTCAACCTTGCTCGAGGTTGAACAGTGACCGCATGTACGCCATACGTCTGCATGCCTTCGGCCCGCCCGAGAACCTGACGTACGAACAGGTCGACGATCCCCTCCCCGGCCCCGGCCAGGTCCGTGTCGCCGTCGCCGCCGCCGGTGTCCACCTCCTGGACACCGCGCTGCGCGAGGGCATGCAAGGGCCGCTGCCCGAGCCGGTCGCCCTGCCCACCATCCCCGGCCGCGAGGTGGCCGGCCGGGTGGAGGCACTCGGCGAGGGCGTCGACGAGCGCTGGCTGGGCCGGCGGGTCGTCGCCCATCTGGGCTTCGTTCCCGGCGGATACTCCGAGCTGGCCGTCACCGACGTCGACCGGCTGCACGAGATCCCCGAGAACCTGGACTTCGCCCAGGCCGTCGCGATGATCGGCACGGGCCGTACGGCGATGGGGATCCTCCAGTTCACCGAGCTGGGCCCGCAGTCCGTCGCCGTCGTCCCGGCGGCCGCGGGCGGCATCGGCACCCTGCTCGTGCAGTACGCCAAGCACGCCGGCGCCACCGTGATCGGCCTCGCGGGCGGCCCGAGGAAGACGGCCCTGGTCCGGGCGAACGGCGCCGACCTGGCCGTCGACTACCGGGAGCCGGGATGGGCAAAGAAGGTGCGCGCCCATCTCGGCGGCCGGTCCGCCACCGTGGTCTTCGACGGCGTCGGCGGAAAGATCGCCCGCGAGGCCGTGGCCCTGCTCGGCCCGGGCGGGCAGCACCTCGTCTTCGGCTGGTCCGGCGAGGGCCTGCACGACGGGAAGCCCCACCTCGTCGAGGGCCTGTCGGAGCAGATCCTCGGCCCCGCCATGCTGAACAGGACGGGCGGCCCGAACCCGCTGCGCACCCTGGAGCAGCGCGCCCTCGCCGAGGCCGCCGCGGGCCGCCTCACCTCGGCGGTGACCCGCTTCCCGCTCGCCGCGGCGGCCGACGCCCACCGGGCACTCGAAAGCCGCGGGACCGTCGGCAAGGTGGTGCTGGAACCCTGAGCGGCCGGCCGTGCCCCGACCTGACCCTCCAGGAGTGCACAATGATCTGATTCATGGTGTTCTGGCCGAATGAGCCGCCCTTGTTCAGGTGAACCCTCATCGCCCCATGTGACCGACCCCCATCGCTGGTGGGCCCTGATGGTCATCGCGCTCGCGCAGCTGATGGTCGTGCTGGACGCGACCATCGTGACCATCGCGCTCCCCTCCGCGCAGCGCGCCCTGCACATGTCGGACGGCAACCGGCAGTGGGTCATCACCGCCTACTCCGTCGCCTTCGGCGGACTGCTGCTGCTGGGCGGAAGAGTCGCCGACCTGGTGGGCCGCAGGCGCACGTTCATCGCCGGGCTGATCGGCTTCGCCGTCGCCTCCACGCTCGGGGGCGCGGCGACGTCCTCCGGCATGCTCTACGGCGCCCGCGCCCTCCAGGGCGTCTTCGCCGCCGTCCTCGCCCCCTCCGCGCTCAGTCTGCTGTCCACGACCTTCCCCGACCCGAAGGAACGCGGAAAGGCCTTCGGCGTCTACGGCGCCCTCGCGGGCAGCGGCTCGGCGATCGGGTTCATCGTGGGCGGTGTGCTGACCGAGTTCCTGAACTGGCGCTGGTGCCTGTACGTCAATGTGCCCATCGCCGCCGTCACGGTTCTCGGCGCCCTCACCCTCCTGCGCGACCGGCCCGGGAACCCCGGCGCCCGGCTGGACGTGCGCGGGGCGGTGCTGGGCTGCGGCGGTCTGGTGGCCATCGTCTACGGGCTCAGCGAGGCCCAGCCGCGCGGCTGGACGGATCCACGGGTGCCGGGCCTGCTCGCGACGGGCCTGGCGCTGCTCGCGGTCTTCGTGTGGTGGCAGGCCCGGGCGCCGATGCCGCTGCTGCCGCTGCACGTCGTCCGGGACCGCGACCGGGCCGGCTGCTTCCTGACCATGCTGCTGGCCGTGATCGGCGTGTTCGGGGTGTACCTGTTCATGACCTACTACCTGCAGGGAGTCCTCGCCTACTCGCCGCTGAGGGCCGGGCTGGCCTTCCTGCCGCTGACCGGCGCGATCGTCGTGACCTCCACGCAGATCTCGGCCCGGCTGCTGCAGCACGTGGCGCCGCGCACGCTCCTGGTCCCCGGCATGGTCCTGGCGGCGAGCGGCCTGCTGCTCCTGACCCGGCTGACGGCCGGCTCGCGCTATGCGAGCGAGGTGCTGCCCGCGCTGCTGCTGCTGGGCCTCGGCATGGGACTGACCTTCATGCCGGTGTTCGCCACCGCCACCGCGGGCGTCGCCCCGCAGGACTCGGGCGTGACCTCGGCGACCGTGAACACCTCGCAGCAGGTGGGCGGTTCGATCGGCACCGCGCTGCTCAACACGATCGCCACGACCAGCAGCGCCGCCTATCTCGCCACCCGTCCGCGCGGCTCGGAGGACCGGCCGCGGGTGGTCGCCGAGGGCATCGTGTACGGCTACACGGTCGCCCTCTGGTGGGCCGCGGGCATCATGCTCCTGGCCGGCCTGGTGGCCGCTGTGATGATCACGGGCCAGGCCCCCAAGCGCAGGGTGCCGGCCAAGGCCGCCGTACCGGAGTCGGTGAGCTGACCCGGCCGGCGCCCCCGAACAGCTGTGGACAGGCCCGCGTTCCGCGCACGGGACACGCCCCCGATCGGCCTATCAGACCTTGCGACCGGACTCCAGGGCCATAGCGTGCAGGATATGACAAAACGCCACACCGCTCTTCTCCTGAGCGCCGCCGTGCTGACCGCCTCGACGGTCGCCGTCGGCCTGCCGCACGCGCACCCCAGGACCTTTCTGGTGTCCCCGGGAGAGTCGATCCAGAAGGCAGTGGACTCCGCGAAGACGGGCGACACCATCCTCCTGGCGCCCGGCATCTACCACGAGAGCGTCAAGGTGACGAAGCCCGGCCTGACCCTGCGCGGCGCGGGCCGCGACACCGTGCTGGAGCCGGCCGCCAAGGCCACCGGCGACTGCGGCGAACGCGGCAACGGCATTTGTGTGGAAGGAAGCAAGGACAAGCGCCTGCAGGGCGTCACCATCGCCGATCTGACCGTGGCCGGCTTCTCCCACGCGGGCGTGATGGCGCTCGACACCGACCGGCTGACCGTACGCAATGTGACCGCCGAGAAGAACAAAGTGTGGGGCCTCGCCGAGGAGCGCTCCGTCCGCAGCCAGTACCTGAACAACACCGCCCGGGGCAACGGCGACGCGGGCATCTTCCTCGCCAACACCATCACCGCCGAGGAGGGCGCCTTCTACACCGGGGGGACCAAGGTCGCCCACAACCGGCTCGAGAACAACCGGATCGGCGTCACCGTCCGCCGGCTGCGGGACCTCACCGTCGCCGCCAACGAGATCACCGGCAACTGCGCCGGCGTGTTCGTCGTCGGCGACGAGAACAAGCCGAAGGCCGGTGACCTGACCGTGAGCGACAACCAGGTCGTGGAGAACAACAAGTACTGCGCCGCGACCGCCCGGCTGCCCTACCTGCAGGGCTCGGGCATCGTCCTGACCGGCGCCGAGGACACCCTCGTGACCCGCAACACGGTCGTCGGCAACTCGGGCAAGTCCCCGCTGTCGGGCGGCATCGTGCTCTTCAAGAGCATGGTCGGCGCCACCAGCGAGAACAACCGGATCCACCACAACGCGCTGCGGGGCAACTCTCCCGCCGACCTGGTCAACCAGGAGAACACCCAGCACAACAACACCTTCCGGGGCAACGCCTGCCGGGCCTCCACGCCCGAGGGACTGTGCTGAGACCGTCACTCCCCCGAACCCGACCGAACCCGACCGAACCCCACGGGGACCGACAAGGAAGGAAAGGCGGCAGATGACGACCGCTCAGTCCGCCCCACCACCGTCCATGCGGCTCAGGGAGCTCGCGTTCGGGGCGGCATGTGCCGCCGCCCTCCGCGCAGCCGCCCGGCTGGGTGTGGCCGACGTGCTCGGCGACACCCCCATGTCCGCGGAGGACCTCGCCTCCGCGGTGAAGGCCGAACCGAAGCCGCTGCGCCGGCTGCTGCGCGCCCTGACCTGCTATGGCGTCTTCGCCGAACAGCCCGACGGCACCTTCGCGCACACCGACATGTCCCGGCTGCTGCGCGAGGACGACCCGAACAGCCTGCGCTACATCACCCTGTGGTGCACCGAGCCCTGGACCTGGGACGCCTGGCCCAAGCTGGACGAGGCGGTGCGCACCGGCCGCAACGTCATCCAGGACCTGTACGGCAAGGAGTTCTTCGTCCACCTCAACGAGGACGCCCCCGAGTCGGCGGACGTCTTCAACCGGGCCATGACGACCTCCAGCAGGCAGTCCGCCCAGGACGTCGCCGCACTCCTCGACCTGTCCGGCGCCTCCTCCGTCGCCGACATCGGCGGCGGCCAGGGCCATGTGGTGGCCAGCCTGCTGGAGAAGCACCCGCACCTGCACGGCACCCTGCTGGACCTGCCGCGCGTGGTGGAGAACGCCGACCCCCGGCTGCTCGAGGGCGGTCCGCTCGCGGACCGGGTACGGATCGTGCCCGGCGACTGCCGTGAGGCCATCCCCGTCAAGGCCGACGTCTACATCATCAAGAACATCCTGGAGTGGGACGACGACTCCACCGCCCACTGCCTGCGCAACGTCATCGACGCCGGCGGGCCCGGGGCGCGTGTCGTCGTCATCGAGAACCTCGTCGACGACACCCCGTCCATGCGGTTCAGCACCGCCATGGACCTGCTGCTCCTGCTGAACGTCGGCGGGGCCAAGCACACCACCGACAGCATGGTCGAGCGGCTGAAGGCGGCCGGACTGACCATCAACGACATCAGTCCCGTCAACCCCTATCTGCACGCCTTCGACTGCACGGTGCCCGCCTGACGGAAACCGGACAGGGCTGGAGAAGGCCCCCCTCTTCTCCAGCCCCTTTCCGTCCCCTCTTCCTTCCCTCTTCCTTCCCTCTTCCTTCCCTCTTCCTCCCCCTCGCCCCGCTCCCCTTCCCCCTCCCTCTTCCTCCTCCGCACGTTCCTTCTTCACTCTCCCCCTTCTCCCCTTCACCCACCGGCCGCCGGACCCGCTGCATCACGGGTCCGGCGGCCGGAGACCGTCCGTGAGGGAACCGGACGGCATCGGGAGGGTGGCTCAGTCGCGCTCCCACAGGTAGAAGCGGTGCGCCATGGCGTCCTTCGGCGAACGCCAGGTCTTGGGGTCGTACGCGCTGACGTACGCCGACAGCTGCTCGCTGATCTTCCGGAACTCCGGATGGTCCGCCACCGCGGCGACGGCCGGCCCCGGCTCCCGGTCCGCCTCGATCAGATGCAGGTACACATCGTGGAACTGGAAGAGGCTGCGCCGGGTGACACCGACCAGGTGCGGCAGTTCACCCCGGTCGGACTCCTCGAAGATCTTCGCGATGTCGGGGGCCGATCCCGGAGCCATCCGGGCGACGATCAGGGCCTGGTGCACAGTGTGTCCTCCGTCCGGCTCAGTCGGAGCTCAGGGCCGGCTCGGCCCCTCGTTCGGCTGCGGCCTTCTCGATCTTGTCGCGGATCAGCGCCATCTGGATCTTGGAGTTCTTGTTGATGTTGTCGGTCATCCAGGCGTCGTCGACCGGGGCGTCCGGCTTCATCTCGAAGTCCTGCGTCCAGATCATCCGGGTGCCGCCGGGCACCTCCTCGTACCGCCAGTGGATGTTCATGTAGGCGAACGGCCCGGTCTCCACCCGGCGGGCCCTGACCGTGAGCGTCTCCCGGTCCGGCTCACGCTCGGAGACCCAGCTCCAGACCTTGCCGTTCTCGTCGGGGTGCATCGTCAGCCGGAAGGTGCACTTGTTCCCCTCCCGCGACAGGATCTCCGCGGAGGCGTACTCGCTGAACAGCTGCGGCCAGCTCTCCACGTCATTGGTCATCTCCCACACCAGGTCCACCGGTGCGGCAATGGTGATCTCGTTCTCCGTGTGGCCGGCCATCTCACGCTCCTGCAGGAAGGGTGCTGTTGACGAGGTCGAGGAACTCCCGGGGCGTCTTGCAGCGCTCCGCGTCGGGCGGCATCGGCACACCGTGCCGGTTCTCCAGTTCGCCCACGATGCCGAGCAGGCCGAGCGAGTCGATGCCCATCTCCTCGAAGGAGACGTCGGGGCGCTCCGCCAGCTCCTGCGGACTGACGGCGACACCGGCCGTCTTCTTCATGAGTTCGGACAGTTCTTCCACGGTGATGCGGTCACTCATGCGGTTCCTCTCCTTATTGCTCCCGTTGCTCCCGTTGCTCCCTTGCTCCCGCTGGTCGCTCCCGCGCCCGGTCAGGTCACGTCGGCGGCTCCGTGCCGCAGAACCAGCGCCGAGTTCGAGCCCATGAGCCCCCGGCTGAGGACCAGCGCCGTCTCCACCCGCGCGGGACGGGCACGACCGGTCACCAGATCGAGGTCATGGCAGATGTCGAAGACATTCGGGGTGGGCGGGATCAGCCCGTGCTCCATCGCCAGGACCGCCGCCACCGTGTCCAGCACCGGCGCCGCGCAGTACGCCCGGCCCGTACCGGTCTTCGGTGCCGTCACCGGCACCCGCCGCCCGTGCGCGCCCAGCGCGTCGCCGATGGCGAGGGCCTCGGCCCGGTCCGCCTCGGGCACACCCAGCGCATCGGCGAAGACGACGTCGACCTCCTCCGGGGCGCATCCGGCCTCGGCCAGCGCCCCGCGGATCGCCTCCGCCAGCCCTTCCCGGGACCGCTCCCAGCAGGAGGCCCCGGTGAACGTCGCCGCGTGCCCGGCCAGCGTGGCCCGGACCGGCACTCCCCGCTCCCGGGCCGCGCCCAGCTCCTCCACGGTGAACATCGCACCGCCCTCGGCCGGCACGAATCCGCACGCCGCCTCGGTGAACGGCCGGTACGCCCGCGCCGGATCGTCCACCGGGCTCAGCTCCCGGTACCCGAGCTGGCAGACCATCGAGTACGGAGCCAGCGGCGCCTCCGTCGAGCCCGCCACGATCACATCCGTGCCGCGCTGCACGGCCCGCACCGCGTGCGCCAGCGCGTCCAGGCCGCCGGCCTCGTCGGCGGCGACCACCGAGCACGGCCCCTTGAAGCCGCGGCGGATCGAGATCTGACCGGTGCTGGCCGCGTAGAACCAGGCGATCGACTGCCAGGGGCCGACATAGCGGCTGCCCTTGCCCCACAGCTTCTGCAGCTCCCCCTGGCCGAACTCGCCGCCGCCGGAGCCGGCCGCGGTGACCACGCCCGCCGAGAACGGCCTTCCCTCGGTGTCCGCCCGGCCCAGCCGGGCGTCCTCGAGAGCGGCGTCGGCCGCGGCCATCGCGAAATGCGTGAACCGGTCCGTCTGGACGATGTAGCGCTCCTCGATCACCGCCGACGGATCGAAGGACCGGACCTCACCGGCCACCTTCAGCGGCAGGTGCGTGCAGCCCTCACGGGTCACGCGGTCCAGGACGCTCACACCCTCCTGGGTGGACTTCCAGAAGGCCTCGGTGCTCGTTCCATTGGGCGCGATCACACCGATACCGGTGACGACGGCCCTCCGCCTGGGGGGTGCGCTCATCGTGTCCTCTCCCTCTGCCGGGTCAGGATCACCGCCGACTGGAAACCGCCGAACCCGCTGCCCACGGAGAGCACACTGTTCAGCTTCCGCTCGCGGGCCTCCCGCGGGACGTAGTCCAGATCGCACTCGGGGTCCGGGGTCTCGTAGTTGGCCGTCGGCGGAACGACCTGGTGGGCCAGCGCCAGCACACAGGCCACCACCTCGATCGCCCCGATCGCCCCCAGTGAGTGCCCCACCATCGACTTGATGGAGCTCATCGGCGTGTCGTAGGCATGAGGGCCCAGCACCCGCTTCACCGCGGCCGTCTCGTGCCGGTCGTTCTGGCGTGTGCCGGAGCCGTGCGCGTTCACGTAGTCGATCTCCGTGGGGTCCAGACGGGCGTGGTCCAGGGCGACCTCGATCGCCTTCGCCATCTCCAGGCCCTCACGGGTCAGGCCGGTCATGTGGTAGGCGTTGCCGAAGGTGGCGTAGCCGGTCAGTTCGCAGTACACATGGGCGCCGCGGGCCCTGGCGTGCTCCAGCTCCTCCAGGACCAGCACCGCACCGCCCTCGCCCATGACGAATCCGTCACGGTCGTTGTCGAAGGGTCGGGAGGCGTGCGCGGGATCGTCGTTGTTCGGCGACGTGGCCTTGATCGCGTCGAAGCACGCCATCGTGATCGGCGATATCGGCGAGTCCGACGCCCCGGCTATGCAGATGTCCGCCCGGCCCTCCTCCACGGTGTGGAAGGCGTATCCGACCGCGTCCAGCCCGGAGGTGCAGCCCGTCGAGACCGTCTGCACCGGGCCGCGTGCCCCGAACCGCTCCGCCACCGTCGACGCCAGCGTGCTCGGGGTGAACGCCCGCTCCAGATACGGCTGGGCCCGGTGGTGGTCCACGTCCCAGCGCTCACCGCGGTGGCTGACCAGGACGTAGTCGTGCTCCAGACGGGTCGTGCCGCCCACCGCCGTGCCCAGGGAGACCGCGACCCGCCACGGGTTCTCCCGCTCCAGGTCGAGGCCCGAGTCCTGTATCGCCTCCTCACCGGCCACCAGCGCGAACTGGATGTACCGGTCGCAGCGCGCCACCTGCTCCTCGTCCAGCCCCGCGGCCAGCGGATCGAAGTCGCACTCGGCGGCGATCCGGGACCGCAGGCCGGACGGGTCGAAGAACGTGATGCCCCGCGTCGCCGTCCGTCCGTTGGCCAGCAGGTCCCAGAACGCAGGGGCGCCGATACCGCCCGGCGCCACCACGCCTATGCCGGTGACCGCCACCCGCCGGGTCATGACCGTGTCTCCGCCGCGCCGGCTTCCGCGGCGGCCGCCACCGGCACGGCCTCGACGCCTTCCGTGTCGACATGGCCGAGCTCCGGGCGCGGCGCCAGCGGCCCCAGATGGAAGACGATCCGCGCCTCCACCTTGCCCACATTGCGGAACCGGTGCCGCATGTACGCGGGGATCAGCAGCGCCTGCTCCGGCCGCAGCGGATGCGGCTCGCCGTCGAGGTCCACCTCCAGCTCACCGCAGACGACGTACACGAACTCCTCGGAGTACGGGTGGTAGTGCTCGCCGATGCGATCGCCGGGCTGCACGATGGCCACGCCCATGAAACCGCTGGTGGAACCGACCGTGGTCGGCGTGAGCATGGCACGCAGATCGCCTCCGCGCTTGACGTTGGGCTCGATCTCGCTGAGATCCACGATTCGGGGTCGGGGTTTGGTCACGTCGTTCCTCCGGTGGTGTGCTGCGTCGACGGGGGTGCCTCAGGCGTCCGGTGCGGACCGGCGGTCGGTGATGAGTTCCATGCGGGTCAGGGAGAGCAGCCGCTCCGGGTCGGCGTCCTTTCCGGTGGCGCCCTCGTCGAGCAGGGTGGTCAGTTCCGACACCTGCGCGGAGTCCCGCAGCCCCAGGGCCAGGGCCGGGTCGACGGCCTTCAGACCGCCCCGGACGTCGATCAGCCGTACGACCACGTCGTCCCGCTCGAACACGGTGCTGCGCAGCACCGGGCTGCGCGGATCGTCCGCCGCCCGCTCGTCGTGCAGGGACAGCTGTTCGGCCAGCTTCATGCCCATGCCGGGCCGCGCCGGGTAGAACAGGGCGTGCCGCTCGGCCTGCTCGTCCTTCTGACCGACCGTCACGTGGTGCACCGCGGGCAGCGCCGCCCGTGTGAAGAACACCCGCGCGGACTCCGGGTCGTTCAGGTCGCGGTCCTGCTCCAGATACGGGTTGATGGCCTCCTCCACCTCCCGGATCTCCGGCTGCCGGGCCACATGCCGCAGCGCCGCCAGCAGGTCCCCGCGCACCTCGATCGCCCGCACCACCCGGTTGCCGTGCATGAACAGCGAGGTCCGGCACAGCCGGGTCGTGTCGTCGACCTGCGCCTTGGGCGACTTGTAGTTCGCGAGGATCTCGGCGACCTTCCGCTCGCTGCCGGGCTTCACCGTGAAGGTGAGCGCGTGCCGGATCACGCCGTCACCGATCCGCGGCTGGGCCTGCAGCCGCCGCCCGGCGGCCGCGGCGGCGGCCGCCTTCTCGCCGCCGGTCTCCCGCACGATGTGGAACCGCAGCGACCGGGTGTCCCGGATGCAGCTGTGCATCGGCTCCACCATCCGCACGTGCTCCTCGCTGTTCACCCAGGCGAGGAACGGCGGGGCGCTCTCCCACTCGCTGGTGATCAGCCACTGGGACGGGTTCTCGATCGACTGGCACAGCTGGTCGCTGATGTGCCCCGGAACCGAGGCGACCTGGTTGCACAGCTGTTCGTACGCCTCCAGAAACTGCTGCTGGGCACCGTCGTAGACATCCACCAGCAGCACCACCCGGAGCCGGGACCCGTCGAAGACGGACTGGGACACGGTTTTCGAGGTCTGCTGCCTGCTCGGGTCTGAAACACGCTCAGAGATGGCGGTCATCTGCGTACGTCTCCTTGGCGGGGGCTCGTCCTGGGCGGGGCTTGGCGGGGCTTGGCGGGGCTTGGCGGGACAGGGAGAACGCCGGCCGCGGATGACGCGACGTCAGCGTGATCCCGATCCTGTGCCGGTACGGGACGGTCCGCGACTCGTGTGCACCACCCGGGTGATCACAGGGGTGATTGAGCCCGCCGGCGCACGCGAACCGGCCCCCGACCGGGCAAGGAAACTCCGATGCGCCCCACAGGCCGCGCCCCCACCCGCACCCCGCTCCTGGAGGCATCGATGCACCACAAAGCCGACCACCAGGTACCCGTCCTCATCGTCGGCGGTTCCCTGGTGGGCCTGTCCACCTCGCTGTTCCTCGGCCGCCTCGGCGTACCGCACATGCTGGTCGAGCGGCACTCCGGCACCTCCATCCACCCCCGTGGGCGCGGCAACAACGTGCGCACCATGGAGCTGTTCCGGGTCGCCGGCATCGAGCCCGAGATCAAGACGGCCGCCTCACTGCTCGCGGACAACCACGGCATCCTGCAGACCCCGACGCTGGTCGGCGACGCCGGCGAATGGCTCTTCAAGCACATCGACCCGGGCGGCGGCCTGGCCCGGTTCAGCCCCACCACCTGGTGCCTGTGCAGCCAGAACGACCTCGAGCCCGTCCTGCTCGCCGGCGCCCGCCGGCTCGGCGGCGACCTGCGCTACTCCCACGAGCTGGAAACCTTCGAGCAGGACGGCGAAGGGGTCACCGCGGTCGTACGGAACCGGGACACCGACGAGCAGTACACCGTCCGCGCGGCCTATCTCGTCGCCGCCGACGGTCCCCGCAGCCCCGTCCGCAACCGCCTCGGCATCGGCCAGAGCGGCCCCGGCGACCTGTTCGCCAACGTCAGCGTCACCTTCCGCTCCAAGCTCCTCGCCGATGTCGTCGGCGACCGCCTCTTCATCTGCTGCTACCTCACCAACCCGGAGGCCGACGGAGCCCTCCTCCCCATCGACAACAAGGAGCACTGGGTCTTCCACGCCCCCTGGCACCCGGAGCGCGGCGAAACCCTCGACGAGTTCACCGAGGACCGCCTCACCCGGCACATCCGCCGTGCCGTCGGCGTCTCCGACCTCGATGTCGAAATCACCGGAAAGGCATCCTGGCGAGCCGCCGAACGAGTGGCCGACAGCTACGCGGTCGGGCGTGTGTTCCTCACCGGGGACTCGGCCCACGAGATGTCCCCCACCGGTGCCTTCGGCTCCAACACCGGCATCCAGGACGCCCACAACCTCGCCTGGAAACTGGCCGCCGTCCTCGACGGCTGGGCCGGTCCCGCCCTGCTCGAGACCTACGACACCGAACGCCGCCCGGTCGCCACGGCCACCAGCGCCCGCGCCTCCGCCCGTTCCGTCGAGCACAGCCACCCCGGCTTCGCCCCCGCCCCCGGCGTCGGCGGCGCCAAGCGCGGCAGCATCCTCAACGTCGTCCTCGGCTACCGCTACCTCCACGGCGCCGTCCTGGGCGCCGACCCGGACCAGGAGGTCGTCCCCGACGCCCTGCGCCTGAACGGCGACCCGGGCACCCGGGCTCCCCACCTGTGGGTCCGGCACGAGGGCGAGCGGATCTCGACCCTCGACCTGTACGAACGCTCCCTGGTCCTGCTGAGCGACGCCCGGTCGGCGACGGACTGGCACACGGCGGCCCGGAGCATCGCCGAGGCCGACGGCACACGCCTGGTCTCGTACCGGTTCGGCGCCGAGCTGACGTACGCCCCGCAGGACGACGGGTCCGGCACCGCACCGGACTGGGCCCAGGCCCACGGCACGACCTCCGACGGAGCGGTGCTGGTCCGCCCGGACGGCTTCGTCGCCTGGCGGGCGGCAGGCGCCGTACCGGACGCCGAGGCGACGCTGCGCCAGGTCGTACGGACACTGCTCAGAACCGCCTGAGCTGCTCAGAACCGCCTGAACCGCGAAGACGGACGGACGGTCAGGTCAGGAGGGTCACCCGCGGCGCGGGGGCGACGCGGGTGACCTGCTCGACCGGACGGACCTCCGCCGTCCGGCGTCCGGCGCACGCAACGGACCGTGACAGCCGGCCTCTCATGCGCATGTATGCGCGGGGATAGGTTCGGGGCATGACCGGCGACTGGCGTACGCACCGGATCGAGGCGGCTCTGCGAGGCGAGAACCCCACCGTCCTGCGACGGCTCGAGGCGGGCTTCGCGGTGCTCGGCGACGTGCAGTTCCTGCCGGGCTACTCGGTCCTCCTGGTGGACGAACCGGGTGTGCGACGGCTGTCCGACCTGCCGAGGGCCAAGCGGCTGTCGTTCCTGTCCGACATGGACCGGCTCGGAGAGGCGGTCGAACGGGCCTGCCGCCGCCTGGACCCCGGCTTCCGCCGGGTCAACCTGGAGATCCTGGGGAACAAGGACCCGTTTCTGCACGCCCACGTCTGGCCCCGGTTCGCCTGGGAGCCGCCCGAGCTGGTGAGCAGGCCGGTGTGGCTGTATCCCCGTGACCGGTGGAGCGACGAGCGGTTCCGGCTCGGTCCGCGGCACGACGTGCCGCGCGACGCGATCAAGAGCGAGCTGGACCGGCTGTACTCGGCGCCCTGACGCCATGGACACGCCTCCCGGGCCGGCCCTCCCCCCCTGCCACGGCACGGAACGGAACGGAAACGGAAAAAGCCAGGTCAGAGAGCGTCTGACCTGGCTTTTCTCAGAGCCCCCTGTCGGACTCGAACCGACGACCTACGCATTACAAGTTGTCCGATCTTGGTCCGAGGACGTCCGTGAGCGTACGCGGGATCGGTTCCTTGCCTGCTCAGCAGGTGTTCCAGACGTCAGGAGACAAGGGCGGACGCTCACGGAACAAGCAACGACTGAGACCGGAACTGAGACCGCGGCGACAACGCTCCCTGGCCAGAGGCCGGCTGCCGCTGCTTACGTCGCCGTCGTGATCCGCATCTCTCCCGTGTGGGGTATTGGGCACACCTGTGTCAAGCTGGTAGTCGGAACCACCCTAGGGAAGTGAGGAACTGATGGCGGAGACCGCCAGGGAGATCGCCGACGAACTGCGCGACCGCATTCGTTCGGGCGAGCTGCGCCCCGGTGCTCGGCTCCCCGGTGAGCCCGCCCTTGTTCGGGAGCACGGGGTAGCCAAGGAGACGGCCCGTCGGGCTCTGACCCTGCTGGTGACTGAAGGGCTGGCTGTCCGACGCAAGGGCAGCGGGACGTACGTTCGGGAGTTCCAGCCGATCCGACGGGTCGCGAACGAAAGGCTTTCACAGGAGCGATGGGGCGGAGGGCGTTCCATCTGGAGTGCTGACATAGGCCAGCGGTCGATGACGGTCACCGAGCTGCGGGTTTATGAAGCGCCGGCACCGGATGACGTGGCCCGGATCCTCGACCTGGAGGACGGCGCACGCGTAGTAGTCCGCGATCGGCTCTTCGCCGTGGAGGGTGAGCCTGTGCAGGCCGCCGTCTCCTACCTCCCGGCCGACTTGGTACGGGGGTCGGCGATTGCTCAGGAAGACACCGGGCCGGGCGGCACGTACGCGCGCCTCGCTGAACTCGGGGCGAAACCGGTTCGGTTCGTGGAGGAACTGCGGGCGCGGATGCCGAGTCAGGACGAGTCTGAGCGACTGCATCTGGCCGAAGGGACTCCGGTAGTGGAGATCTACCGCACCGCCATTACGGAAGACGGCAAGCCGGTAGAGGTGAACAGGATGCTCCTGGACGCCGGCGTGTACGTCATGGAGTACCGCATCACGAGCTGACCGGAAAGCGCGTTACCCGAGAGGGCCCGCCACAGGCGGGCCCTTTTCGTATGCCCGACACCTGTTGACCTCCCTAGGGAGGAGTGCTTTAAATATCCCTAGGGAGGTTGGCCGCCCGGGGAGCCCATAGGGGCTCATCCGGCGTGCGCGGACTCTCAGGGCGGACACGCTGCAAGACCGCCCGACAAGGCCAGGGGACAGGGCTTCGGCCCGACTGGCGAGGTGGCCCGGTGACCGCGAGCAACGGCCGGAGGGTGGGGACACAGGTCCCCCTTGCAGCAGTCCTTGTCCGCTTCGAGTGAGGAGAGATCCGGTGAGTCGACGACATCGACAGGCGCCGCCGTGAGAGGGACCGGTCGGCGGCGCCTGCACAACCCCTTCGCGGTCCCTTCCCGGCCTCACAGCACAAGACGCCACGGCCGGCTGCCTCTCCCGCCCGTCTGTCCCGCGTACTGCGCGTGGTCATACGGGCGGGAGCGCGGGGAGCCGGAGCCGACTCCAACGGCAAGCGGCCCCCGGGACGCCCCCCGGGAGCCGCGTTCGGGCCGTTCCATCTGTGAGAGGAACACGACCCAATGAGCCACATCGTCACCGTTCAGGACGCTGTTACCGCGTTCGCCGACTGGATCGAGCCGACGACCGCGGAGCTGGACGCGATCGAGGAGGAGATGCCCACGATCCTCGCGGACATCGACCTGCTCGACGCGCAGATCATCACCCTGGACCGCACGCCGACCGAGCTGGATGTCCACCGTATCCGCCGGGCCCGCCGCCGGGTGCTGGCCGCGCGCCGGGCGCTGGCCAACCGCACAGCCGGCGCGAGCCTGCCGGGAGGTGCGGCATGAACCGCACACTCACGACGGTGCGGACCGGGATGCTGCCGACCGGTGCCGCCGTTCACGGCTGGACGCCCGGAGATGAACGTGTTCACGCAGAGGCTGTCCGACAGATGATCGCGTTCACGGCGGACGACGCCGTGAGGGATCGCCGCCGGATGCCGACCTCTAGCCGTGAGCGGATCGGGGGCGGGTCGTGAACGGTATCCACAGCGGTGCTCAGATCCGTTCAGCGGAGCGCGCGTTGTCGGTGGGCACGTGGCTGATCGTGTGCGGCGCCATGCTGTACTCGGTCCTCACCGTCACCCCGCTGATGGCCGCCCATACTCCCGATGAGTGGGACTGGACGGCGCCGATCCTGCCGCTCGTGGTCGATGCCGCGGTGGTCATCGTGGTCCGTCTGGACTCGGTGCTGGCCCGGCTCGGCGAGCGTGGCGGGCGGTGGCCGGTCACGCTGCGGTGGATGACCGGCGTCATGACTCTGGCCCTGAACACCGCAGACTCCGCGCTGAAGAAAGACCTGGTGGGCGTGGCCGTGCATGCGGTGGCGCCGCTGCTGCTGATTGTCACTGCGGAGACCGGGCTGGCCTACCGCCGCTCCATTGCCGCTGCGGTGACGGCACTGGAGGAGCGGCAGCGCGCCGAGCGCGAGCGGATCGAGCGCGAACGCCGTGAACGCGAGCGTGAACAGCGCGAGCATGAAGCCCGCTTGGCTCGTGAACAGGCCGAGCGAGAGGAGCGACGCTGGCTGAAAGAGCAGGAGTTGCAGGCTGCCCGCGAGGCTGCGGAGCGGGCCGAGCGTGAACGGCGTGAACGCGAGCGTGAACAGCGCGAACGGGAACGTGAACGCATCGAGCGGGAGGCCGCCGAACGCCGTGAGCGGGAACGCCGCGAGCGCGAGGAACGTGAACGCCGTGAACGCCAGGCCCGCGCAGAGCAGGCCGAGCGTGAACGCGCCGCGCTGCTTGCCCGCGGCCCGGCCACGGGCAAGCTCCCTGAAGACGAGGCCCGCCGAATCGTGGCTGCCGCCTTCACAGCTGGGCTGCCTGTACGGCAGACGGCTGAGCTGTGCGGCTGGTCGGTGGGGTGGGTGTCCGCCCGCTACGCCGAACATCGTGCCCCGGCTGCGGGCGGGGCTGAGCTGGCGATTGCGAGCCGCTGATGGCCGCCGTCCCGGTCTATCCATGGCGGCTCGCCCCTGACGGTCTGGCCACCCGCCGGCAGCTTCGCGCCCGCGGGCTGCGGCCGGGCGGCCAGGCCGTGGCCGCCCAGCTCGAACGCCCACGCCGCCGCCGCGGCCCGCTGGTCGCCTACCTCTACCGCATCGACCTGGCCAAGCCCGTCCGGCCCATGACACCCGCCAAGCAGGCCGCGCTGGCCAGGGCGAACGCCGCACGACGCAGGTGCCCGGAATGCCGCCGGGATGCCGGATATGTCATCCCCACCTCACTCGGCATGTGCGTCACCTGCGCCTTTCCCGAGGAACAACGCGCCGCCTGACCCCTTTCCATCACCCCTTCGTCTGCTCCGAGAAGGAGTTGTGCTGTGTCCAGTCGTACCCGTGCTCGCGGCGTGAAGACGGCCGCGAGCGTGCACACCGTCCACATCCCGCGCCGGCGCGGACGCCGCAGCGCGCAGCCGTTTGTGATCGTCGTCCCCGAACGTCCCTCCCTGGCCCGCGAAGCGCTCAGCGTGCTGGGTGGCCTGCTGTGGCGTTTCCGCGGTGCGCTCGCTCCGACCGGGCTGGCGCTGCTGGCTGTGCCCGTGACTGCTGTCCTGCACGCGATCGCGTGGTGGTCCGGGCTGCTGCTCGCCCCGGCCGCTGGGGCGCCGCTGGTGTGGCTGGCCGTCATACAGCGCCGTCGGCCCGCCCGTGCTGCGGTTCTGGCCTGGCGTGCCGGGCTCGCCGCCCTGGCCGGCGTTGCCTGCGCCTGGGTGGCGCTGGCGGCCGGGTTCGGGCCGCTGGCCGGGCCGCTGGAGCTGCTGTGGCTGCTCACCTGGCTGACCGCTCAGACCGCCTGGCTCATCGTCCGCCGCACGCACTGACCCGAGGAGGTCTGCTCTGATGGCAACCCCGACGCGCAACAGCACCGCCAGCGGCGACGGCAAGGGCAACAAGTTCGCTAACGCGGGCGCCGCCGCCGGCGGGTTCATCGGTGGTCTGGGCAGTTCGTTCGCCCCGCCGATCAACGTCAGCGTCAACCGCACGACCCACAACCACGGCGGCGGCAGCGGTGGCCGGGACGGGCGCCCGCATGCCGAGGCGCTGCTTCCGTCTCCGGAGTTCACCTCGCCGGCGCAGGTGCGGCAGTACTGCAACACGCTGCGGGCCGCGGCGGTGGCGCTGTCCATCGAGGTCGCGATGGGCGCGGAGATCCTCAAGGGCGTTCTTACGGCCGTACCCGACCCGCAGGGCCGCGCGTTCGGCTCCCGGGTCCGGGCGCAGAAGGTCGCGCGCAAGCTGCAGCGTTCGGCTGACGCGCTGCGGGACGCCGCGAAGAACGCTGCCGCCTGCTACGCGACCTTCCAGCAGGAGTACGAGGAGGAGATCAACCGGGTCCGGCACCGTGCCCGGCGCCCGCAGGTTCCCCAGATCAACTGGGCTGAGCAGTAAGGAGGCTCAAGGTGGCTGAGCGCACTCAACAGCAGCAGCTTGCCGAGCTGCTGGAAGCCCAGCTCCAGGGCGGCTCCAGTGCCGGGGGCGTAGGCAGGTACCTGCTGCACCGGGCCAAGCCCCACCTGCCCCCGTGGCTCGGGTGGGGCGTCACCGGCATCGCCGGCGCACTCGGGCACTGGCGGTGGGCCGACAGCGCCGCCGCCGGTGTCGGGCTCACCCTCGCTTCGGTGGCACTGACCGGCGCGACCTGGTGGGCAGGCCGCTCCACCAGCCAGCAGCGGCGCCTGCACTCGGCTGTCACCGTGGCTGCCGGCTCCGCCTGGCTGACCGCGGCCTGCCTGGCCGGCCCCACCACCGGCCCCATCGACGACCTGTACCTGATGGGCGGACCGGCCCTCGCCCTGTCGTGGAACATTCGCATGGTCCTGCGCCACACCCCCGACCCGGCCGCCGGGGAGAGCGGGGACAAAGGCCTGCTGGAGAAGGTCGGTCTGGCACGGGCGCAGATCGGCACAGCGAAGGTGGAGCCGAACCGGGTCACCGCACCGCTCGCGCTGGAGGCCGGGGAGCAGACCAACGACGACGTGACGAAGAGCCTGGCCCGGATCGCCTCCGCGCTGGACCTGCCGACCTCTGCCGTCCGCTACACCCCCAGCCCGGATTCCGCCCGCCGCGGCGAGCTGGTCATCGTCCCCGAAGACATGCTGGCCGAGGTGGTGGAGTGGGAGGGACCATCGAACCTGGGCGGATCGATCGCGGAGCCGCTCAACATCGGCCGCTACGACGACGGCGCCCCGCTCCTGCTGTGGCTGCCCGGCGACCCGGAGGCAGGCCGCAACTCCACCCACCTGCTCATCGCTGGTGGCACCGGCTCCGGCAAGGGGGATGCGGCGCTGAACCTGCTCACCGAGATCCTGTCCCGCAGGGACGTGATCGTGTGGTTCTCCGACCCGAAAGCGTTCCAGGACTTCGCCCCATTGCAGCCGGGCCTGGACTGGGCCGCGGAGGGCGGCACGGACACCGAGGTCATGGTGGCCGCCGTCCAGGAGGTCATCCCCGCCCGCACCCGCTGGCTCGGCGCGCACGGCTACCGCCAGTGGGTGCCCGCCGCGGCGCAGGTGCAAAACGGCCCGGAGCACACCTGCCGCCCCGACGGCCGCCCGTGCGGCTGCCCCGGCATGCCGTTCCTGGTCACCTGGTTCGAGGAAGCCGCCAACACCCTCCGGGCCCTGGGCGATGACGCGTTCACCGGCATCGCCCAGGAGGCCCGCTCCGCAGGGATCTCGCTGATCGTGTCCCTTCAGCGGCCGTCCTACGACCAGATGTCCACCAGCACCCGCGCTTCCCTGCCCTCCGTGATCGCACTCGGCTGCAACCCACGGGACGAGGGATTCTCCCTCCCGGATGAAGTCCTGGCCGCAGGCGCTCACCCCGGGGCGTGGGGCAACCGGCGGCCCGGCTACTGCTACGTCGTCTCTCCGGGCATTCCGGAAGACCGGTACGCCTCCCCGGGGCGCACCCGCCGCTTCACCCACCGGGCCGTGCCGGTCATGGAGCTGCTGGCCACCTGGGCCCAGCGCAACGGCGCCACCGCCGACCCGGTTACTGCCGGCGCCGCCCGCAGCGTGGCCGGCACCGCCTACACCGGCCGCCCCGCCGATGAGCCCACCGCACAGCCGGCCACGCTGCGGGCCGTCGAGGAGGACACCGACATGGAGCACGCCGGTCTGCTCGTGGACCCCGAAGACGCCGACATCGACCCCGAGGCCGATCTCCCCGACGACCAGCCCGGCGACGACACCCCGGTCTTCGGGCAGGAAACCGGCCGCAAGCCGTCTCCGGAAGAAGCCCGCCGCCTGTTCGCCCAGGCACTGGAACAGTTCGAGCGCGAAGGCCGGATGATCGTCGGCCCGAAGGACTTCACCGACTGGTGCGACGCCCACAACCTCTCCCGCTCCTGGGTCTCCCTCCGCCTGAAGGAGGCCGCCCAGGAAGGGCGTCTGGAGGCCACCAACACCACCGGACGGTGGCGCATCATCCCCGCCCTCGCAGCCGCGTAACGGCCGTAACGGTTACGGCCGCCTAACACCCAAACCCCTAGGCAGGCGCGCCGTTACCCGCTCCTAACAGCAGCCCGTCACGGCGCCTAACACCTGCCCCTCACACGCCCGCAGGCCCGCCCACCGCACCCTCGCGCGGGCCTGCGGGCGCTTCCAGGAGGAGCCGTGAACCACCCCGAACAGACCACACCGCTCCCGGTGCATCGCCCCCAGCCGCTCACCCCCCATGCGGCGGCACCGCTCGTACCGGTACAGCCGACCAGCCCGCCCACCGTGGCAAGCGTCGTCCTGCCCGACGGCCGCGTCGTCACCGGCTACGCCATCGAACCCGTCAAGCCCGACCCGGCCCCCGCCAAGCCGCCCGTCTCTCGCACGGCGGTGAACATCGCCCTCGGCGGCGTCGGCTTCCTCGCCGTGTGCGGCGGGCTGTTCCTGCTGACCGCGTTCATCACCGCCCTCACCGCGCTGATCACCCAGCTCATCATCCTCGCCGCCGTCATCTTCGGCGGCTGGATCGCCACACAGGTGTTCACCACCAGCAGCCACAAGGGCGGGACCACGGTCCACATCCGCAAAGCCGTCATCAAGCGCAACCACTTCCACAGCTGACCAGGAAGGCAACCGCTGTGCTGCGACTGCGTATCCAGCTCACCAACTGGCCCCGCCGCGCGCTGGTCCTCACCGACACCCCGCGGCCCCACTGCCCGAAGTGCCGCGGGGAGGGCGGCGCCAACCGCGACTACGGCGACCCCGCCACCGGCGAATACGCCGGCACCGAGTGGGAGCCCTGCCCCTGCTGGAACGAAAACCGCCGCTGGGTCCTGCTGCCGCTGCCGCACCGCCCCTGGCGTACCTCGCCCGGCGGCTACAGCGACGAACCCCCGTTCTGACCTGCAAGGAGAGCTGTGTTCGAGATCCGCGTCATCTGTGAGCCGGACGACGCCGACCGCGTCAGCGCTGCGCTGGCCGCCGCGTTCAACACCGGCCCGGCTCGCCAGTACCCGACCCGCGACGGTCGGCGCACCCGGCTGTACGTCACCGCCGACCACCGCCCGGACTTTGAAGCGTGGCCCACGCCGGATGAGGCGTACGCGCTCGCCCCGAGCATCGTCCACGAGATCGGCTGGACCGCCCAGGCGGCCGTCGACACGCCGTTCGGGCAGGCCCTGGGCCGCGAGTACTGGCTGCGCAAAGCCGCGCTGCTGGACCGCATCGCCCTGCAGGACGAGGAAGACGGCCTCACCGACGGCCTCACCAGCGATGCCGCCGACGCAGCCATCGAGGCCGCCCGTCGGCTCATCGCCCACGACCGGGACAGCGAAGGCGGCTGCCACGGCGCCCCGTACCGGCCCGAACACCCGGCCACCGCCGCCGACCCGCGCGGCTACGTCCGCCAGGAATACGCCCACTGGGCCAAGACCCACCACTAGCAACGCCAAGGGCGGCCCCCACATCTCGCCAAAGACTCCGGGGCCGCCCTTGCCCAACCAGCACCCATGTAAGGAACTGGAGACATCCAGCATGACCCATAACCCTCGTTCTGCGCTGCTGTCCGCAGCGCTGGACGCCGCGGAGCGCGGGTGGCACGTCTTCCCGCTCCGGCCCGGCACCAAGCGGCCCGCCCTGCACGGTGAGAAGACCTGTCCCCGCACCGGCCCGTGCGCGCAGGGGCACCGCAGGTGGGAGCAGCGCGCCACCTGTGACCCGGACCGCATCCGGGCCGCCTGGGCGCGGGCGCCGTTCAACGTCGGCATCGCCACCGGCCCCTCACGGCTCGTGGTGGTCGACCTGGACGTGCCCAAAGACAAGGGAGGTAAGGGCAGTTCGGACGCGCCTTGCGGCGCGGCGGCCTTTGCGGCGCTCTGCGAGCGCGCCGGGCACGCCGTCCCCGCCACCTACCGCACCCGGACCGCGCGCGGTGGGGAGCACCTGTACTTCACTGCCCCGCCCGGCCTCCGGCTGGGCAACACCGCGGGCACCGTCGCTCCGCTGGTCGACACCCGCGCGTGGGGCGGCTACGTCGTCGCCGCCGGCAGCACCACCCCCACCGGACCGTACGAGGTGCTGTGCGACTCGGAGGCGGCCGTGCTGCCCGCATGGCTGCTGAGCATCCTGCAACCTGCTCCCGCGTCGTCCGTGGGGCCGCTGCGGCTACCCGTGGTGGACGGCAGCCGTGCGGCCCTGGCCGCGCTGAAGGCCGAGTGCGCCGTGGTCGCCGCCGCACCGGAAGGGCAGCGCAACATCACGCTGAACCGGTGCGCCTTCAAGGTGGGGCGCTTTGTGGCGTGGGGCGACCTGCCCCGGCACGTGGCCGAGGAGGCCTTCCAAGCGGCAGGCGAGGCGCGGGGACTGACCGCGGCCGAGTGCCGCGCCACGATCCGCAGCGCCCTGGACAGCTCCATCCGCAAGGCCCGGCCCCGGGAGGCGGCATGACCACCCCCCACCGCCCCCGCTTGGAAGGCCAACCCCAACCCACCGTCGGCCCGCACCCCGCCCAACCGACCGCACCCGAGGCGGCCGTGGGCGAGCCGAAAGGCGCCGCCCGCAAGGGCGTCCTTTCTGCTTTTCCCCGCTCGAAGCGGTTCCCGGCCGGCGGCGTGCACCCCGGTACCGACCCGACGCCGGAACAGCCCGGCATCCGCATCTACGCCCCGCCGGTCTACCGGCACCACGACGACGGCGCCCGCTGGTCCAAACGGCACGGAAACACCCCCACCGCCGCCTACGCCTGCCCCTGCGGCCAGACCGGCACCGCCACCGGACCGCAGGCCGTGGCCGCCCTGGTCACCGAGTACGAAGCCCACGCATCCGGCTGCACCAAAAGCCCCACCACGCTGGAACGGAGGAACGCCGCATGACCACCGTCATCGACGGGGCCGCGCTGCTGGACGAGGTGGAAGCCTTCCACCGCCGCTTCAACGTCTTTCCCACCGAGGCCGCCTACGTGGCCGTCACCCTGTGGGACGCCCACGCCCACCTGCTCGACTGCTTCGACTCCACCCCCCGGCTCGCCTTCCTCTCCCCCGAACCCGGCTCCGGAAAGTCCCGCGCCCTGGAGATCGTGGAAACCCTCGTGCCGCAGCCGATGGTCGCCGTCAACGCCTCTGCCGCCGCCCTGTTCCGGGCCGTCTCCGGCACCGAGGGACGCCCCACCATCCTGTTCGACGAGATCGACACCGTCTTCGGCCCCAAGGCCGGCGACAACGAGGAGCTGCGCGGCTTCCTCAACGCCGGACACCGGCGCTCCGGCGTCACCTACCGGTGCGTGGGCGACGGCTCCAGCCAGAGCGTGCAGGCCTTCCCCTCCTACTGCGCGGTCGCCATGGCCGGTCTCGGCTCCCTGCCGGACACGATCCTGACCCGCTCGGTCATCATCCGCATGCGCCGCCGCGCCCGGAACGAGCACGTGGAGCCCTACCGGCAGCGCGTCCACGAGAAGGAGGGCCGCGCGCTGCGCGACCGGCTCGCGAAGTGGGCCGATACCGTCCGCGACGCCGTGGAGGGCGCCTGGCCGGCGATGCCCGAAGGCGTCACCGACCGGCCCGCCGACGTGTGGGAACCCCTGCTCGCTGTTGCCGACGCGGCCGGCGGCGCCTGGCCGGAGCGCGCCCGGGCCGCCTGCGTGGAGCTGGTGGCCGCCGCCGCGCAGGACGATGAGGCGTCGCTGGGCGTGCGCCTGCTCACCGACCTGCGCGACACCGTGTTCTGCGGCGCCGACCGCATGCCCACCGCCGCCATCCTGGAGTGCCTGCTCGCCATGGACGACGCCCCCTGGGTCGACATCGGCGGCAAGCCGCTCACCTCCCGCGGCCTGGCCCGGCTGCTCAGCCAGTACGTCACCGCGGCCAACAAGCCCATCAAGCCGCGCCCCATCCGCACCCCGGGCGGCGCGGTCCCGCGCGGCTACTACGCGGAGGACCTGGCCGACGCGTGGGCGCGGTACTGCCCCCCGCCCCCCGTCAGATCCGCTACATCCGCTACATCCGCTACACCGCAGGTCACCGGGGGCGAATCCGTAGCGGATGAACTCCCCGGCATCCGCTACACGCCCACCGAAACCGCTACGTCCGCCACCGGCGACGGCCCGGCGTAGCGGCACCAATCCGCTACACGCCACGCATCCGCTACAGAAAACAGGCCCCTGACCTGCGCTGTAGCGGATGTAGCGGATGTAGCGGATTCCAGAGAAGGAAGCACTGAGCCCGAACAGCCCTGACCGAGGAGATCACCCGGATGAGCACAGCCACCACTGCGCCTGTCGATCGGCTGCTCTACACGCCGGATGAGGCCGCCGAAGCGCTCGCCATCGGCCGTTCGACCCTCTATGAGCTGATGGCCGCCGGAACCCTGAAGTACATCAAGTTGGGCCGCTGCCGCCGCATCCGGCGGACGGACCTTGAGCGGTACGTCGCGAGCCTCGCCCCGCTGCCCAACTGACCCCCGCACAACCGAGGCGGCCCCGGACCTGCGCGTCCGGGGCCGCCTCTCGCATGGAGGAGTGCATGAGCCCCCGCAAAGCGAACATGGAGTCGTCCATCTACCTGGGCAGTGACGGTTGGTGGCACGGCCGCGTCACCATGGGCGTGAAGGACGACGGCAGCCCCGACCGGCGCCACCGCAGGGCCCGGACCGAGGCAGAAGTACGGCGCAAGGTCCGTGAGTTGGAGGCACTGCGCGACAAGGGGCGGGCGCCCAAGGCTGGTCGCAAGCCGACCGTGGAGGAGTGGATGACCACGTACCTCACCGACATCGCGTCCCTGAAGCTGAAGCCCCGGTCCCTGGACGACTACTGGTCCAAGACCCGGAACGACATCATCCCCGGCATCGGCAAGCACCGGCTGGACAAGCTCGAGCCGGAGCATTTGGAGCGGATGTACCGCGCCATGCTCGACGAGGGGCACGCCCCTTCCCACGTCCTCAAGGTCCACCGGATCCTGTCCCGGGCCTTGAAGATCGCCCACCGCCGACGGCTGATCGTCGAAAACGTGGCCACCCTCGTGGACCCTCCGACGGCCGACGAGCCCGAGGCGAACCCGTTCACGTCGGAGGAGGCCAGAGCGTTCCTGGAGGCGGCGGCCAAGCGGCCCACGTTCATGCGCTGGTGCGTCGGCGTCGGCATGGGTTTCCGGCAGGGTGAGACGCTGGGCCTGCGGTGGTCGTACGTCGACCTGGACAGGGAGCTGTTCTACCCCGAGTGGCAGCTCCAGCGGCTCACATGGCGCCATGGCTGCGAGGACCCGCATGCCTGCGGCGCCCGGTTCCACCGGTTCGAGCCCTGTCCGCCGGACTGCACCGCCCACAAGGGCTACAAGCGGGGGTGCCCCGAGCCGTGCCCGAAGGACTGCACAAAGCATGCCCGCGCCTGCCCCCAGCGCAAGGGCGGGGGTCTCGTCTTCACGCGGCCCAAGACGAAGAAGAGCAGGAACGCCGTGCCCATCCCCCCGCCGTTCATTCCCTACCTGCGAGAGCACAAGGCGCGGCAGGAGCAGATGCGCGCGGCGGCCGGCGAGCTGTGGCAGGAGCACGACTTAGTCTTCAGCAGGCCAGACGGGCGCCCGCTGGACCCGCGGCAAGACTGGGAGGAATTCAAGGAACTGCTTGCGGAGGCCGGGATCGAAGACCGCCGCCTGTACGACGGCAGTCGCCACACCGCCGGCACGGTCCTGAACGAACTTGGGGTGGACATGCCGACAATCATGGAGATTCTGCGGCATACCCAGATCAGTCAGACCCGGCGGTACGTAAAGGGCCGGTCGCATCTCTCGAAGGATGCGATGCGCCGCGTGGGCGACTACTTCATGCCCCGTCCGAGACCCACAACTGAGACCAGAACTGAGACCAGGGACAGCCGAGCGGAGCGCGCCCGCCGCCGTCGCCGTATCCGCTGAACGAGAAACCCCAGCTAGGGACGTCCCTGGCTGGGGTTTCCAGTGGAGCCCCCTGTCGGACTCGAACCGACGACCTACGCATTACAAGTGCGTTGCTCTAGCCAGCTGAGCTAAGGAGGCACCGCGTACGCGAAGCCGTACGCAAAAGGCTGCTCCACTTTACACAGGGCGCGTTTCCCCCGGCCACGAAGTTCCCCACCTCACCCGTTCCGACGGCCGTGCGCACCCGTCCGTACCCCCGGGTCCGTACCTCCTCCGCGCCCCGGTCCGCACACCCGTTCACGCACCCGTCCGCGCGTCCGCCGCTCCGCCCGTCGGCATTGTCCGCACGATTCCCATGGTTCGAACTACTGACAGAAGAGGTGAACGCCAGGTACCGTCCTGTGCCAGTTCACCTCTGTGGACTACACCACAACGGAATCCCGTAGTGGCGACCACCTTCCTACAACGGATCGTCCGGCACGTTCCTGCCGGTAGAAGGGGGCCCATACACCATGGCCACTGTTCAGTTCGACAAGGCGACCCGGATCTACCCGGGTGCCGAGAAGCCCGCCGTCGACGCGTTGGACATCGAGATCGCGGACGGTGAATTCCTCGTCCTGGTCGGCCCGTCCGGTTGCGGCAAGTCCACCTCGCTGCGGATGCTCGCGGGGCTCGAGGACGTCAACTCCGGGGCCATCCGGATCGGTGACCGCGACGTCACCCACCTGCCGCCGAAGGACCGGGACATCGCCATGGTGTTCCAGAACTACGCGCTGTACCCGCACATGACGGTCGCCGACAACATGGGCTTCGCGCTGAAGATCGCCGGCGTGCCGAAGGCGGAGATCCGCAAGAAGGTCGAGGAGGCCGCGAAGATCCTCGACCTCACCCAGTACCTGGACCGCAAGCCGAAGGCCCTCTCCGGTGGTCAGCGCCAGCGGGTCGCCATGGGCCGCGCGATCGTGCGCGAGCCGCAGGTGTTCCTCATGGACGAGCCGCTGTCCAACCTGGACGCCAAGCTCCGTGTCTCCACCCGTACGCAGATCGCCTCGCTGCAGCGCCGGCTCGGCATCACCACCGTCTACGTCACCCACGACCAGGTCGAGGCCATGACGATGGGCGACCGCGTGGCGGTGCTCAAGGACGGCGTGCTCCAGCAGATCGACTCGCCGCGCAACATGTACGACAAGCCCGCCAACCTGTTCGTGGCCGGCTTCATCGGCTCCCCGGCGATGAACCTGGTCGAGGTGCCGATCACCGACGGCGGTGTGAAGTTCGGCAACAGCGTGGTGCCGGTCAGCCGGGAGGCGCTGAAGAGCGCCGTCGACAAGGGCGACCGCACGGTGACGGTGGGTGTCCGGCCCGAGCACTTCGACGTGGTCGAGCTGAACGGCAGCGCGGCCGCCGCACTGTCCAAGGACGCCAAGGACGCTCCGGCCGGTCTCGCGGTCTCCGTGAACGTCGTCGAGGAGCTCGGCGCCGACGGCTACGTCTACGGCACCGCCGAGGTCGGCGGCGAGCCGAAGGACCTGGTGGTCCGCGTCAACGGGCGCCAGGTCCCGGAGAAGGGCTCCACGCTGCACGTCGTGCCGCAGCCGGGCGAGACGCACGTGTTCTCGACCTCGACGGGCGAGCGGCTGTCGGACTGACGCCTCGCCCCGACGCCTCGACCCGGCGCCTCGGCGCGTGCCGCCGCGAGGCCGAAACCTCGGGACACGTCCGGGTGATTCACCCAGGTTGCCGCAAGGGCCCCGTGATCTGCCGCGGGGCCCTTTCCCCTGCGCCTCTCCTGTCCTCGGATTCCCCTGGAAGGGGGGACATTTCGAGCAGCGTGCGTCAACACGTCACCGCGAGCGACAGGCCGGACCATCCCTCGAAATGGTGACCAAATGTCGCCAAATCATTACCAGGGGCTACTCTGCCTGGCGTGAAGCACTCCACCTCCCACTCCACGCGACGCGGCCGGGGCCCCGCCCACCGGATCGGCCGTTCGCTCGCCCTTGTCCTGCCCGTCGTCCTGGTGCTCTCCGGGACCCTCGCGGTCGCCCAGGTCAACTGGTCGGGGAGCCCCTCGCACTCGATGCTCACCGCGTCGGACACGGTGGCGGCCGGCGCCCCGGCGCGCTCCGGCTCCCGTCCCCCGCAGGACGTGCTGCGCGACCAGCTGCTGGCCGAGCTGCAGGAGAAGGACCCGGGCGTCGTCCTCACCCACCTTCAGCAGGCCGTCAACGGCCGCCCGTCCCTGGCCAGGCACTGCGCCTCCATCGCCCGCACCCTGGGCCGTGCCGCCGCCAACATCTACGGCCCCACCCGCGCCCAGTCCTACGCCCGCCCGGTCTGCGACACGGCCTACGCCTCCGGTGTCCAGGCCGCGAACAACTGACGGCCCGGCAGGCCGAGCGCGGGCGTCCTCTGGACCGGTGAGTCAGGACCGGGCGCGACCGCCCGGGGCGCCCTCGGCCTCCAGCGCGCATCCGGCCTCCGGCCGGGTCGTGGGGGACCGGTCCGGCCGATGCCGGACACCCCCCGGCCCGCCCGGAGGCCGACACGTACAGGCCCGGAGGCCGACACGTACAGTTCGGGCATGACCCATCCGAACGAGGCATCCCGCCCCACTCAAGCCGTGATCCTGGCCGGAGGCCAGGGGTCGCGGCTGCGTCCTTACACCGACGACCGGCCCAAGCCGATGGTCGAGATCCCCGGCACGGGCACCCCGATCATCGGTCACCAGCTCGACTGGCTCGCCGAGGAGGGGGTGACCGATGTGGTGGTCTCCTGCGGCCACCTCGCCGAGGTCCTGCAGACCTGGCTGAAGTCGACGAAGCTGCCGGTCCGGGTCACCACCGTGGTGGAGGCCGAGCCCCTGGGCCGCGGCGGCGGCCTGAAGTTCGCCGCCGCTCATCTCCCCCACCCGGACAAGCCCTGGTACGCCACCAACGGCGACATCTGGACCCGGTTCTCGCTGCGTGACATGGCCGACTTCCACGCCGAGCGCGACGCGGTCGCCACCCTCGCGCTGGCCCGTCCGCGGCTTCCCTGGGGGGCCGTGCAGACGGACGGCTTCGGTCACATCACGGACTTCATCGAGGCCCCGCCGTCGACCTTCGAGATCAACGCGGGTGTCTATGTCTTCTCCCCCGAGTTCGCCGCCCTGCTCCCGGAGCGCGGCGACCACGAGCGCACCACGTTCCCGCGTCTGGCCCGTGAACGCCGGCTGGCCGGCTTCCCGATTCCGCAGGGCGCGTACTGGCGTGCCATCGACACCGCGAAGGACCTCAGGGAGGCCGCGAAGGAGCTGGCGGCGCTGGGCAAGTGAGCCCGGCTCACCGCACTCCGGTCCGCAAAGGCACACCGACGGGGTCCCGCCCGCTCGAATCATTCGAGCGGGCGGGACCCCGTCGGCCTTCCGGGTTCCGGCGCTCCGGCGCGGCCCCGGCGGGCGCCGGCTATCCCAGCAGGCCGCCCACCAGTCCCGATTGGTCGGAGGACGAACCGTCGTCGCCGTCGGTCCCTCCGGGGGTGTCGCCGGAGCCGCCGCTGCCACCGGTCGAGGTGCCGCCGGAGGCCGGGCCCGAGCCGGTGCTGGGCTCCTGCCGGGCCGGGGCGGACGGGCGCGGCGGGGTCCGGCCGGTGCCCTGGGTCTCACTGGGCGTGCCGCTGGTCGCGCTGCTGCTCCCGCGGGTCTCGCCGGGCGTGGTGGAGGGGGCGTCGGACGGGCTTGCCGAGGAGTCCTGCCTGGACGGCGGGACGGGCACCGACGGCGGCGTCTGCTGCCGCCCGCCCGGCGTCCGGGGCAGCGGTGAGCCCGGCTGCTCGTTGCGCGGGGCCTCGCCGGGTCCGGGGACGACCACATGGTCGACGTCGCGCACGGCGCCGCCCAGCAGCGAGCCGACCAGCAGGCTGAGGCCGATGACGAGGACCGTGATCAGGGCGCCGCGGCGCAGGACGAACCGGCGCAGATCCCAGATGCCCGAACGCGGGCCGAGCCGCCGCCAGGCGAGGGCGGCGAGACGCCCGTCGACGGAGTAGACGGGGGCACCGGCGACGATCAGCGAGGACCAGGCGGCGAGGTGGATGAAGTCCGAGGCGTCGTAGGCGGGAACGGTCCTCCAGCCGGCGGCGGCGATGAGCGTGGCCGACAGCAGTGCGCCGATCGCCGCGGCGACCCGCTGCCAGCAGCCCAGGATCGTGAGGACTCCGATGACGACCTGGAGGAAGGCGACGGCGAGCCCCGAGCCGACGGGGTGGTGGAGGGCGAACCGGTGCAGGGGCTCGGCGGCTTCCCAGGGGTGCAGACCGGTGAGCCACTTGACCATGGAGCCGCGCTTGCCGCTGTCGAAGTAGAGCGGGTCGCACAGCTTGCTCATGCCGGCGTAGACGGCGATGCCGCCGAGCAGGAGGCGCAGCGGGAGGAGCACGACGCCGAGGTTCATACGGCGGCCGGGGTAGTAGGCGTGCCGTGCGGGGTCGTCGGCATGCCGCCTGCCGGACCGGCGCGTGCGCCCGGCGGTCTCGTCCCGCGCCTCGTACGCCTCGTGTCCGCCGTCCTGGTCGTCCGCGACGTCGTCGTCCTCGTACGGCTGTCGGCCGTACCCCGGGTCGCTGTGCCCGGCACCGTCGTACTCGGCGTCGTCGTACCCGGTGCCGCCGTGTCCCGCACGGCCGTACGCCGGCTCCGCGTACTCCCGGTACTCCTCGTGCGTGTCGTACGTACCGTACGTGCTGTCCGCGGTCCGCAGGGACGGCAGCAGCCGGGTCTCGCCGGGCGCGGGCCGGCGCGGGGCGCCGACGACGGGGAGCTCGACGGTCTCGTCGGGGTCGGTGGAGCCGCCGCCGTAGCCCGGGGTGGTGCCGGTGCGCGGGACGAGCTGCGTGGCCGTCGTGACCGCGGTGCCGGCGGAGGTCTCGTCGGCGTGGCGGACGCTTCCGCTGCGCACGGCCTGCAACAGCCGGTGGGCGCCGGTGTCGTCGGGTGCGGACCTGCCGCTCCAGATGACCGGACGGCGGGTGACGGTCCCGGACCGCCCCGCCGTGCCGGTGCCGGAGGTGTGGGCGGCGTACTGGGCTCCGCTCGGGTGCCAGACGATCCGCGGGGACAGAGTACGCCGCGAGGAGGCGCCCAACTGCACGCGGAAGCTGGCATGGTTGACGATGACCTGCGCCGGATCGCTCGGCACCTTCACCATGCTCAGCGCGGGAGCGTCGTCGTATCCCGACGAGCGGTCCCCCGTGGGTGTGCGGGGTGTTCTGGTGTCCACACTCATCTAACCGAGTGATGAGGTGTTAGGACACTGCCTTGACGCGTCGGATCTGTCCGGATCGCGTCAAAGGTGGCACGGGCGCCCGGTCATGCGCGCCTGCGCGCCGCCTCGTAGAGCACGATCCCGGCCGCCACACCGGCGTTCAGCGACTCCGCCCCGCCCGGCATCGGGATCCGCACCCGGATGTCGCAGGTCTCGCCGACCAGCCGGGACAGCCCCTTGCCCTCGCTGCCGACGACGATGGCGACGGGACCGTCCAGGACGTCCAGCTCGCCGAGCTCGGCCTCGCCGTCCGCGGCGAGACCGACGACCATGAGGCCCGCCTTCCGGTACGCCTCCAGAGCACGCGTCAGATTGGTGGCGCGGGCGACGGGCGTACGGGCGGCCGTGCCGGCGGACGCCTTCCAGGCACCCGCGGTCATACCGGCCGCGCGCCGCTCGGGGACGACCACGCCGTGCCCGCCGAAGGCGGAGACGGAGCGGACGACCGCACCGAGGTTGCGCGGGTCGGTCACCCCGTCGAGGGCGACGATCAGCGGATCCTCGCCCGCGTCGTGGGCGGCGTCGATCAGGTCCTCGGGGTGGGCGTACTCGTAGGGCGGGACCTGGAGGACGAGGCCCTGGTGGTTGAGCCCGTTCGTCATCCGGTCGAGTTCGGGGCGCGGGGCCTCCATGAGGTGGATGCCACCGCGTTCGACCGCCAGCTGGAGCGCCTCGCGGACCCGTTCGTCGTTGTCGATGAACTGCTGGACGTAGAGCGTGGAGGCGGGCACGCCCTCGCGCAGCGCCTCGACGACCGGGTTGCGGCCGACGACGAGCTCGGAGGCGGACTTGCCCGCGCCGCGCCGCTGCGAGCGGGCCTGGGCGCGACGGGCCCTGGCCTGTGCGGCGCGCTGCTTGGGGTGGCCCTTGCGCATCTCGGCGGGGGGCGTGGGGCCCTTGCCCTCCAGGGCTCGGCGTCGCTTGCCGCCGCTGCCGATCCGCGCGCCCTTCTTGCCGGACACGCGGCGGTTGTTCCCGGCCATGACCTACCTGTCTGTCGAATCCGTCGGAGGCGGCGTCCGTACGCGGAGTACGTCCCGTGCGCCTCGTGCGTCTGTTGCGTCTGCTGTGTCTTTGAAGTGTGCCGCCGGTGGGGCCGGGCGGCACAGCCGGCCCCTGGCGCTTCTTCTGTACTGCTGGTGGTGGGGTGGGGTTAGCGGGGGTTGAGGCTCCAGCGGGGGCCGTGCGGGCCGTCCTCGATGACCAGCCCGGCCTGGTGGAGCCGGTCACGCAGGGCATCGGCGGTCGGCCAGTCCTTGCGCGCCCGCGCCGCCTCCCGCTGCTCCAGCACCATCCCCACCAAAGCGTCCACCACCTGGTGCAGATCCTCCCCGCCCCCGGCAC
>NZ_BAAAHG010000039.1:0-65967 GCF_039525155.1 Streptomyces thermoalcalitolerans
GGGCCCGCCGCCCGAGAAGGCCCGGATCAGGCTGGTCATGACCGGTGACGACCTGGTCGCGCAGGCGCTGCGGGCACGGGCGGCCGGCGCGGTGCGGGGTGCGCTGGAGGCGTGCCGGCGCGGACTGGAGGTGCTCGACGACCACCGGATGACGCTGGGCGCCTCGGAGCTGCGCGCCCGGGCCACCGCGCAGGGCACCGAACTGGGCGCGCTCGCCCAGGAGGCCGCCCTCGCCTCCGGCCGGCCGCGGCGGCTGCTGGTGTGGAGCGAGCGCTGGCGGGCCACCGTGCTGTCCGCCCCGCCCACCCGGCCGCCCGCCGACCACGCCCTGCTCAGCCGTCTGACCGCGTTCCGGGAGATCGCCGCCCGTGCCCAGGCCGCCCGCCAGGACGGGCACCTCGTGCCCGCGCTGGAGCGGGAGCAGCGGCGTCTGGAGCGGGCGATCCGCTGCCGCACCCTGCATCTGCGCGGCGAGGCGCCCGGCGGCGGTGACCGTTTCGACCCGGCCCGGCTGCTGGAACGGCTCGGGGACGCACGGCTGGTCGAACTGGCCGTGCTGAACGGGCGGGTGCATGTGCTGCTGTGCGGCGAGGGGCGGGTGCGGCGCTTCGAGGCCGGCCGGCTCGCCGACGCGGTGACCGAGGCCGAGTACGTGCAGGCGGGACTGCGCCGGCTGGCCCATCCGGGGGCGGCGGCCCGGCTGCCGCTGGTGGAGGCGGCGGGCCGCCGGCTGGAGGAGCTGCTGCTCGGACCCGCCGCCCGGCACCTGGGCTCCGGGCCGGTCGTGGTGGTGCCGCCGGGCTCGCTGCACCGGGTGCCCTGGGCGCTGCTGCCGTCGCTGCGGGAGCGGGTGCTGAGCGTGTCGCCGTCGGCGAGCAGCTGGCTGCGCGCCCGCGAGACCGAGCCGCCGTCGGGCGGCCGTCAGGTGCTGGTCCGCGGGCCGGGACTGGCGACCGGCGGTGCGGAGGTGCCCGAGCTGGCCGACCGGTACGGCACCCCGACCGTCCTGGAGGGACAGGACGCCCAGGTGCCGCGGGTGCTGCGGGAGCTGGACGGGGCCGCGCTCGCGCACATCGCCGCGCACGGCACCTTCCGTGCGGACAGCCCGCTGTTCTCGTCCCTGACGATGGCCGACGGGCCGCTCATCGTGCACGACTTCGAACGCCTGCGCCGCACCCCGTACCGGATCATCCTCTCCTGCTGCGACACCGCCCGGTTCGCCTCGGTGGGCGCCGACGAACTCCTCGGTCTGGTCACGGCGCTGCTGCCGCTCGGCACCGCCGGGGTGGTGGCCTGCAGCGCGCCCGTCAACGACGAGGCGGTGGTCCCCCTGATGCTCGCCCTGCACAAGGGTCTGGACGCCGGGCTCTGTCTGGCCGAGGCGCTGCGCGACGCACGGGCCGCGGTGGCGGGCGACGCCACGCACCAGGCGACGGGGTGGGCGTTCTCGGCGTTCGGAGCGGCCTGAGGGCGAGCGGCCCGAGGTGAGCGTCCAAGGGCGAGCGGCCCGAGGGCGAGGGCGTACCCGCCCGGCCGGGGTCCCGGAGCGGTCGCCCGGGGCCGGACGGTCACCCGGGAGGAGAGGCGAAGGGCCGCGCCGGACTGCTCCGGCACGGCCCTCGTCCTGTGCTCTCGTCTGTCGGGACGGCGGGATTTGAACCCACGACCCCTTGACCCCCAGTCAAGTGCGCTACCAAGCTGCGCCACGTCCCGGTGCGTCCGTGCGGTGACCCGCGTGAACGCGCGAACCAACCCTACCGCACAAAAACGTGTGGTCCGACCGCCTCCCCGAGCACGGCCCCGTGCGCCAGGGCCGGCGCCTCGTCCGGCTCGCTCCCCGCTGCCCGGACGGGCCCGGCGATACGCCGCCGTCATGTGACGACCACATCACTTGATGATCGCGTTGGCCACCACCACGACCAGCCCGATCAGGGCGTCCGCCGCCCCGGTCACCAGGGCGAGCGCCCATGTCCGTCCCGCCCGCCTGCCCGAGACCAGGCCCAGGGCGAAGAGCAGGACGATGTTGAGGACGAACGCCGGGTACTCGACATTGTCGGCGGGCCACCAGCCCCAGCCCGCCCCGGCGAGGATCAGCACGCTGGGCAGCATGGCGGCCACCAGCGGCCACTCGTCGGCCAGGGCCCGCAGGAGCGATGCACGCGAGCGGGGATCACGCTCGGCGATGTGGTGCGCGTAGCCGTGGGCGAAGGCGGAGGCGAACGCGGTCACCAGCAGCCAGGCGGCGTCGTAGCGGCGGTCGGCCGCCGAGTTGTGGCCGTACTCGGTGAGCGCGGCGACCATGGCACTGGCCACCACGGCACCGTAGACCCCGCCGAACAGCATCACGGACAAGGTGTCGTGTCCGGCCCGCCGGGGGACGGTCACCGCGCTGTCGGCCATGAGCGCTCCTCACGGACGTACGGGGACGGTCCTCTCAACGATCACCCGGGCCGCCCGCTCCTGCCACTTCGCCGCGGGCCGCGACAACGTGTCCGTGCACCGGCGGTGATCCCCCGCACTCTGCCGGCGTTCCCTGCGCTCAGCGGCTCGGCTGCCATCGAGGGCGAGGGCGGCCTGGGGTCTGTCGTCAAATGATCTTGGCTGGTGGATCATGGCGGTGTGATACGCCGCCACGAACTGCCCGAGGCCAAGCGGGAGTTCATACAACCGCTGCTGCCGGTCCCGTCACGCAGCCGGAAGCGACGGGACGACCGGACGATCCCCAACGGGACCGTGTGGAAGTTCCGTACCAAAGTGGCCTGGCCAGACCTGCCCGAGCGGTACGGGCCGTGGACCACCCCGCACACCCGCTTCCGCCGGTGGGCCAGGAACGGCACCTTCACCCGGACGCTCCAGGCAGCACAGGCCAGGGCGGACGCCACCGGGACACCGACCGGCCGGTGCCGGTCGACCCCACGCCCGTGCACGCCCACCACCACACCGCCGGAGCCCGAAAAGGAGGCGTCGGGCACTGGGACGGTCACGAGGCGGCCTGACCAGCAGGATTCACCTGGCCTGCGACGCAGCAGCCGCGGTGGCCGGCCCCCGGCGTTCGACCAGCAGCTCCACAAGCGGCGCAACGCGGTGAAACGGTGCTTCAACCAGCTGAAGCAGTGGCACGGCATCCCACCCGCTACGACAAGACGGCCGAGTCCTACCAGGCACCGTCACCCTCGCATCCCTGCTGATGCGGGCGTGACATTTGACGACGGCCCCTAACCCTGAGGGCCGGCCCCGGCGGCATGGCGGTGCCGCGCAAGGGCGACCGTACGGCGTGGACGGTGCACGAGACCCTGCGCGAGGTGTACGCGATCGACCTGTGGCCACCGCGCGAGAGGTCAACCCGTCGCCCCCGCCGGCATGTTGTACGGGGTCACCACCTGGATCGCCGACGGCAGCGTCGGCCCGGCGGGCGGCAGGGCGCCGTGGGCGCGCATCACCAGGTGGCACGCCTCCCGCATGTCCTGGCGCAGATCGTGGTGGAGCACGGCGGACAGCCGGTGCTCGCGCAGCAGGCGGGTGTTGTCCTCGTCGAGATCGTGCGCGATGAACACCGCGCACTCGCGTCCCAGGTCCTGGAACGCCCGCAGGGTGGCGTTGTTGCCGCCGCCGATCGAGTAGACCGCACAGATCTCCGGGTCCCGCTCCAGGGCGTCCCGGACCAGGTCGTACTGCGTGGCGTCCAGGCCCTGCCCCTCGGTGATCTCCACCAGCGTCCGCCGGGGATGGCCGGCCCGCATGACACTGCGGAAGCCCATCTCGCGCTCCTCCTCGTTGCGGAAGAAGCCGCTGCTGAGGCTGGTGAGCACATGGCCGGGCCGGTCGCCCAGCCACTGGCTCATCAGATACGCGGCCGTGGCGCCGGCCGCCCGGTTGTCGATGCCCACATAGGCGAGGCGGGCGCTGGCGGGCAGGTCGGTGACCAGGGTGACGACCGGGATACCGGCCGCCGCCAGCCGACCGACGGCCGCGGTGATCTCGGGGACGTCCGGAGCCTTGAGGATCACGCCCTGCGAGCCGCGCCGCGCGATCCGGTCGAGAACGGCGACCTACTCGCGCACCGGGCCGGTCTCGCGGAAGTGGAAGCGGGAGCGCACCACGGCCGGGTGCAGGGACGGCAGTTCGGCCTCCAGGGCGGCCCGTACGGCGCTGCTGAACCGCTCGGGCGCCTGCATCACGATGTCGATCATGAAGGTGCGGCCCGTCAGCCGGACCTGGGTGCGCTGCCGCTCGAGGTCGGCGATGGCCCGGTACACCTCCTGCGCCGTGCTCTCCCGCACTCCGCCGCGGCCGTTGAGCACCCGGTCGACGGTGGCCTCGCTCAGCCCTGCCTGACGTGCGATCTCACGGATCGGGAAGGGGTGCCCCATACGCACGCTCCTTGAGGGGTTTTTGAGGGCTCGTTGCTGGTTGTTCGACGGGTTTGTCCTGACAATAATGTCAGGACCGCGTCCCCTTCACGGCCACGTCACCCGATGCACGAAAGGACGACGATGTCCTTCACCCCCGCCCACCGCCGGTCCTGGCTGTCCGAGCAGGACTGCGACCTCGACTCCTTCCGCGCGCTCGTCGAGCGCACCACCGACCCCGCCGACTATCCGCACGCCTCCTCGGTGGAGCGGAACGTCCTCCTCTACGACGCCGGACGGCTGCGCGAGGCCGACGACCACCGTGCCGTGCAGGCCGAGCTGGCCCGCGCCCTGGAGGAGGGCCCCGGCGTCGTGGTGTTCCGGGGCGCCTTCCCCGACACCGCGGTGGTCGACCGGGCCACGGCCGTCTTCCAGGGCCTGATCGCCGAGCAGCGCACCTCGGGCGCCGGCGCCGGGGACCACTTCGCCAGGCCCGGCGCCAACGACCGGGTGTGGAACGCCCTGGAGAAGATGGCCCTGCGCGATCCGGAGACGTTCGCCGACTACTACGCCAACGACGTCCTGGCGCTGGTGAGCGAGGCCTGGCTCGGTCCCGGTTACCAGGTCACCTCGCAGGTCAACGTGGTCAACCCGGGCGGTGCGGCCCAGACCGTGCACCGCGACTACCACCTCGGCTTCCTGACCGACGAGGCCGTCGCCGCCTACCCGGCCCATGTCCACCGCCTCTCCCCCGCCCTGACCCTCCAGGGAGCGGTCGCCCACTGCGACATGCCGGTGGAGTCCGGGCCGACGATGTTCCTGCCGTACTCGCAGCGCTACGAGCCGGGCTACCTGGCCTGGCGGCTGCCCGCGTTCCGCGCCTACTTCGAGGCCCACCACGTGCAGCTGCCGCTGGCCAAGGGCGATGCCGTCTTCTTCAACCCGGCGCTCTTCCACGCCGCCGGGGCGAACCGGTCGGCGGACATCCGGCGCATGGCCAATCTGCTGCAGATCTCCTCCGCCTTCGGACGCGCGATGGAGACCGTGAACCGCGAGGCCGTGGTGAACGCGGTCTTCCCGGTGCTGCTCAAGCGCAAGGCCGAGGGCGTGGACGAGGCGTGGCTGCGGCGGGTCGTCGCCGCGAGCGCCGAGGGCTACCCCTTCCCCACCAACCTCGACAACGACCCGCCCGTCGACGGCATGGCCCCGCCCTCCCAGGCGGACGTCGTCCTGCGGGCGGTGCGCGAGGAGTGGACCCCGCAGGCTCTGCGCGACGAGCTGCGGGCGAGCGCCGAGCGACGCGAGAGCTGAGGATCTGAGGGAACGAGGCACCCCGTGGCACTTCTCAGGGAACAGCCCGGCGGGCTGCTCGAGGACAGGATCGTCCTGGTCAACGGCGGCACCCAGGGCGTGGGAGCCGCGATCGCGCGGGCCGCCGTCCGGGAGGGCGCCGTGGTGGCCGTGACGGGCCGGCGGCCGGAGCCGGGCGAGGCGCTGGTGGCGGAGCTGACGGCCGCCGGGGGCGAGGCGATGTTCCTGCGGGCCGACCTCGCCGACGCCGAGCAGGCCAAGGGCTCGGTGGCCCGGGTGGTCGCGGCGCACGGCCGGATCGACTGCCTGGTGAACTCCGCCGGGCTGACCGCCCGCGGCACCCTGCTGGACACCACCCCCGAGCTGTTCGACGCCCATGTCGCGGTCAACCTCAAGGGGCCGTTCTTCGCGATGCAGGCGGCGGTGGCCGACATGGTGGCCCGCAAGGCACCCGGCACGATCGTCAACATCATCACGTCCTCGGCGCACGGCGGGCAGCCCTTCCTCGCGCCCTACGTCGCCGCCAAGGCCGGCCTTGTCGGACTCACCCGCAACGCCGCGCACGCCCACCGTTTCGACCGGATCCGGATCAACGGCCTGAACATCGGCTGGACCGCCACCGAGGGCGAGGACGTCACCCAGCGCACCTTCCACGGCGCCGGCGACGACTGGCAGGAGCAGGCCGCGGCACGGCTGCCGATGGGCAGGCTCGGCCAACCGGACGAGATCGCCGACTTCGTCGTCTTCCTGTTGTCCGAGCGGTCGGGGGTGGTCACCGGTTCGGTGATCGACTGGGACCAGAACGTCCTCGGCGGGCTCGACTGAGCACACCGGACACCCCCCCTTTCCGAGCCCCTTCCCCTTCCCGGGCCCCTTCGACTCCATCCCTTCCGAGTCCTTCAAGGCACTCCTCCCGGCCCTCTCGGCAACGGAACAGCCACCACACACAAGGAGCAGCGGAGCACATGCGCATCGGAATCCTCGGCCTCGGCCGTATCGGCGCCTTCCACGCCGAGACCCTGTCCGGACTCGACTCGGTCACCTCCCTCGTCGTCTCCGACCCGTTCGCGGACGCCGCCAAGGCCGCCGCCGAACGGTTCGGGGCCCAGGTGGCCGACTCGCCCGAGGCCGTCCTGGCCTCCGGGGTGGACGGCATCGTCGTGGCCGCCGCGACCGACGCCCACCCGGCGCTGATCCGCGCCGCCGTGGAGGCGGGCGTGCCCGTCTTCTGCGAGAAGCCCGTGGCCCGCACCATGGCGGAGGGCGTCGAGGTGCTCAAGGTCGTCCAGGACAGCGACGTACCGGTGCAGATCGGCTACAACCGCCGTTTCGACGCCGGCTTCGTCGCCGCCCGCGCCGCCGTGCAGGCCGGTGAGCTGGGCAAGCTGCACACCGTACGGTCGACCACGCTCGACCCGGCGCCGCCCCCGGCCGCGTACGTCGCCGCCTCCGGGGGCATCTTCCGGGACTGCGCGGTGCACGATTTCGACATCATCCGCTGGGTGACCGGGCGGGAGGTGACCGAGGTGTACGCCGTCGGCGGCAACCGGGGCGCCGACTACATCAAGGAGGCCGGTGACGCCGACACCACCGGTGCCGTCCTCACCCTGGACGACGGCACGATCGCGCTGGTCTCCAACAGCCGCCACAACGTCCGCGGCTACGACGTCCGCATGGAGCTGCACGGCTTCAAGGACTCCATCGCGGTCGGCCTGGACGACAAGCTGCCGCTGCGGTCCGTCGAACCGGGCGTGACCTTCCCGGCCGGCACCCCGCACGACTTCTTCATGGACCGCTTCGCCGACGCCTACCGCGCCGAGCTCACCGCCTTCACCGAGGTCGTGGCCGGACGGATCCCCTCGCCGTGCACGGTGGCGGACGCGCTGGAGGCCGGGTGGATCGCGGAGGCGTGCACCCTGTCGCTGCGGGAACACCGGCCGGTGCGCGTCGAGGAGGTCCGGCTCGGCTGACCCCGCGGGCCCGTACGGTCAGCCGGACGGGCCCGCCCCCGCCAGCACCGCCCGCTCACGGGCGGTGCGTACGGCCGCCGAGAGGGTGGCGATGTCGTAGGCACCGTGGTGGCGGCGGCCGTTGACGAAGAAGGTCGGGGTGCCGGAGACCTCGCTGAGGTCGGCCGACTCCACGTCCTGGGCGACCCGTTCCGCTCCCGCCCGCTCGCGCAGGTCCCGGCGGAAGCGGTCGCCGTCGAGCCCGATCCGCTCGGCATGACGCAGGAGGTCGTCGGGGCGCAGATCCCCCTGGTGGCTGATCAGGACGTCGTGCATCTGCCAGTAGCGGCCCTGGCGGGCGGCGGCCTCCGCGGCCTCGGCGGCGAGCTGAGCCCTGGGGTGCACATCGGTCAGCGGCAGATGCCGCCAGACATAGCGCACGTCGTCACCGAACTCGGCGAGCAGCTCGCGCACGACCGGCTCCGCCAGGCCGCAGTACGGGCACTCGTAGTCGCCGTACTCCACCAGGGTCACCGGGGCGTCGCCCGGGCCGCGGACATGGTCGCGCTCGGGGTCGACGGGATCGGCGAGGTCGACGAGGACCTGCCCCTCGCCCAGCAGCGCGCGGGCCCGCCGGTGAGGGGGCAGCAGTGCGATCCCCCTCGTCATCAGCCAGGTGACGAAAAGGGAGCACGGCACGGTCGCCAGAACGCCGATCCTCGCCTCCTCCAGCCGGACGCCGTCGAAGGCGAGGGCGGCGATCAGCAGGGACACGGTGAAGCCCACCCCGGACAGCGTGCCGCCCACGGCGACCGCACCCCAGCCGATCGGCAGACGCAGCCGGCCCAGCCGTGCCGCGAGCCAGGCGGAACCGAGGACGCCGATCGGCTTGCCCAGCACGAAGCCGAGCAGGACGCCGAGGGTGACCGGCGAGGCGAAGGCGTCCGCGAGCCGGGCCGCGCCGAGCGGAACACCGGCGTTGGCCAGCGCGAACACCGGCACGATCAGATAGCTGGTCCAGGGGTGGAGCATCCGCTGCAGCCGTTCGTTGGGCGACAGCGTGGAGGCCAGCCCCTGGCGCAGCACGTGCTCCAGCTCGGGAGTCGGCTGCTCGCGGAAGCGGCGGAAGAGCCGGCTGACGCCCTCCAGGGCGCTCCGCCGGGCCGGGTGGGCGTAGGTCAGCAGGCCCATGACCAGTCCGCTGACCACCGGGTCCACGCCGGAGCGCAGCAGTGCGCCCCACAGGGCCACGGCGGGCAGCACGTACACGGCGGAGAACCGCAGACCGGCCACGCGCAGGGCGATCAGGACGGCGAGGATGCCGAGCGCGGTGAGCAGCGCGGGGACGGAGACGGTCCCGCTGTAGGCGAAGGCGATGACGGCGAGGGCGGCGAAGTCGTCGATCACCGTCACACCCAGGAGGAAGACACGCAGGCCGACGGGCAGCCGGGAGCCGAACACGGCGAGGAAGCCGAGCGCGAAGGCCGTGTCGGTGGACATGGCCGTACCCCAGCCCTGGGCGGTGCCATGACCCGCGTTGACGGTGAGGTAGATCACCACGGGTACGGCCATGCCGCCCATCCCGGCGATCGCCGAGAACGCCAGCCGCCGGCGCTCTCTGAGCTCCCCGATGTCGAGCTCCCGGCGGGCCTCCAGACCGACCACGAAGAAGAACAGCGCCATCAGCCCGCTGTTGACCCACTCCCGCAGCTCCAGGGACACCCCGGCCGAGCCGGCGCTGAGCGACACCCGGGTGCCCCAGAACGCCTCGTAGGTGTCGCCGGGGACATTGGCCCACACCAGCGCGGCGAGCACGGCGACGAACAGCACCGCGGCACTGCCGGTCTCGGTCCGCAGAAAGGCCCGCAACGGACTGCGGGATCCTGCGCCGCAGGTGGTCTGCCCGGTCATGGGGGGCTGCGGCGACGAGGTGGTGCGCTGCGTCCGGGACACGTCGTCAACCTGTGGGGTGGCCGGTCACCGGGCGGCGGGCTGGGCCGGCAGACGGTAGACGTGCCGCGGGGTGATGATCTTCGTGATCTCCTCGCCGAACAGGGTGCTGGGCTCGCTCCCCTCGTGATCGATGTCCGTGTTCAACACGACGACGAGGGTCGTCCGCGCGGAGGGCAGGTAGACGGTCAGGGACTCGTATCCCGGCAGGGAGCCGTTGTGGCCGATCCAGCCCTCCACGTCGAAGATGCCGAGGCCGTATCCGGCGCCGGGGACCGCGGTCGGGGGTGTGGCGAGCCGCTGCCTCTGCAGGGCGGGGCTGAGCAGCCTGCTGCCGTCCGGCAGGACACCGGTGGCGACGGTGCGTGCCCAGGTGCGCAGATCGTCGAGGGTGGAGATCATCGCACCGGCCGCCCAGCCCCAGGAGGGGTTCCAGCCGGCGGCGTCCTGGACCTTCCCGTTCGCGGTCTGGTCGGTGTAGCCCTGCGCATGGGGCTCGGGGAACTCCGCGCCGGCCGGGAAGAGGGTGTGGCGCAGCCCGGCCGGTTCCAGGATGCGGGTGCGTATGCAGTCGGCGAGGGACTGCCCGCTGACCTTCTCGACGACCAGGCCGAGCAGGACGAGGTTGGTGTTGCTGTAGGAGAACTTCTCCCCCGGCGGGAAGAGCACGGGGTGCCTGAAGGCGTAGTCGAGCAGCTGCCGCGGGGTGAAGGACCGGTGCGGACCGGAGGTCAGCGCCCGGTGGAAGTCCTCGTCGGCCGAGTAGTTGAACAGCCCGCTGCGCATTCCGGCGAGCTGGCGCAGGGTGATCCTGTCCCCGTTCGGCACCCCGTCGATATACCTGCCGATGGGGTTGTCCAGCCCCGCCTTGCCCTGGTCGACGAGGTGCAGCAGCGCCGTCACGGTGAAGGTCTTGGTCTCGCTGCCGATCCGCATGTACAGATCGGGCGACATCTTCCGCCCGGTGCGCTTGTCCGCGACGCCGAAGGACTTGACGTACTGCCCGCCGGGCGTCCACACGCCCACGGTCACCCCGGGCACATCGGCCTGCCGCATCACGCGCTGCACGGCCTGGTCGAGGCGGCGGGTCACCTCGGGGGTGAGGGGCTGCACGTCGGACGGCCCCGGGGACGGGGCGGCGGTGCCGGCCCCGGTCACGGCCGTGGGCGCGGCCGAGGCGGTCCCCGCACCGAACGGCGCCGCGAGCATCCCGACGGCGGTCGTGACGACGACGCCTCGGCACAGCCGTGAGCACACCTGCGTCATGGGCCGCCTCCCGACGCGTGAGAACGAAACCCGCGGCCGCCGCCGACGGACGCGGGACGAGATACGGCGTCCTTGTTCCCGCCGGGCGTCCGGCGAATCCCGGCGGAGACCCGACCGGGCCTCGACAGGCCCCGGGGACCCCGGTGGACCTCCGACGGACACACGCCGGACATCGACGTGACCGGCTGCGCACAGACGGCCGGCCCGCGACCTCAGCATAGGAGCGCTCGCACCGCACCGCCCGTCGGCGAGCCGAGACCGGGCGGTGCGGCGGCGCTGCCCGGCCGGCCCAGGCAGGGCTCCCGAGCCCGGGGCCACGAGGAAGGCAACGGGGCAGCCCTGGGTCAGCTCACGCACCAGCTCGTGGCTGGGACCGTCCCCGCGGGTGCGGGGACAACGCAGCCATGAGGCGGTCATGGGCCCGAGGCCGGGACCATCCCCGCGGTTGCAGAAAGCAGCAGCCGCCCCCGCTCGCGGCCGGGATCTCGACGCACCCGCGGGGATGACCCCTACCGCCGTTCGGGGAGTGTCCGATCAACGACGGCCCCAGTGCTGATGGTTGCCGCATGGATGCGACCGAGGCCGCACGCGCCGTCGCAGAAGAACATCGCCCCGACGCGCGCCGCGTTCTTGGGCGGCAGCGTCGTGACAGGTCCCCGCACGGCCACGTCGGACCTCGATGCCGTGGTACTGCTCCACGGAGCCCAGCCCCGCGCCGGGTGAGCCTCCCGTACACGGCTGACCTGTGGAGATGTTCGTGCACACCGATGCACGACGCCCACTTGCGGCAGGCCCGCCTGAACCTCGGGGAGCAGTATTCGCTGCCCCTGTCCGTGCGCATGATCACGCCACGGACGTCGCCGCCCCGGGGCAGCCGTGGCCATGGTGAGCGACGCCACCACCAACCTCGGCGTCGCGCCGGGCACCCGTCACGTAACCGAGCAGCCGACGGGAGAGCAGACCGACAGCCGGCCACCGGAAGGAGACGGCGCTGCCACCAGCCGGTCCGACAGCAGCGACCCGTTGCGCTGTCACGGCCCTCGACCACCAGCCGTCGTCACCCGCGAACCACAGGATGGGAAGGGTTCAGTAAGCCACCAGCCCAGCGCTCGGGCCGCTGAAGTTCAGGTAAAACTTGGTGCCATCGAGAACGTCGGTGGCCGCTGTGCCCCAGGTGTTGTTCTCGATGGTGCGCCAGCCGTTGCAGTAAGCGTTCCCCTTCGTGGGCAAGAAGCAAGTCCGCACCTGAATACGGCCGTTCGTCGGCTTGACATTGATGTCGTAGCAATTGGGCGTGGTGGTCGGGTATACGCTGCCGTACCAGAACCACCCGTTGTCGTACAGGCTGCTCTTGTAGCTCTTTGCGCTGCCATAACAGGTCGCCGCGCTGGCCGGCGTGCCGACCGCGACGGTCAGCGCGCCGGCCGCCAGGGCAGCGGCGGTCAGGATTCCGATGACGCGCGAACGCAGGCGTATGAATGTCCGGTCCCGATCGGTGCTCACCGCACTCCTCATCTCTTGGCCGCCCTTGGCGGCAACACTCGTCCTCACGCCGTAGCGGGCGAATCCGTCCCGGGACCCGCCAACTGTGGGCGGGTCCCGGGATGACCCGTGAAACCACACGCACTGTCGGCCGCAAAGCATCGGCGGACTCCATGTCACGGAGACCAGGCATTCGAGTCCGCAGCAGGCCGCGGCATGCGGTCGCAGAAATTTCTCACACGGCGATACCGTTACGGCCGCATAAACACTGCGATACCGTGGAGTTGTCTCCTGTCAACTTGTGCGCGCGTTCCACGCGTTCGTACTGCCTCGATCGTTTCAGCAGGTCGAGGAACTCGAAATGCGCACCGCGTTGAGTTGTCCGCCCGTGACGTCGAAGGCGCTCTCCGGCGGAAGGCAGGCGGTTGCGCCGTTCACCCAGCGGATGTACGCCACGTCGTCATGGCGCGTGTTGACCACGGTCAGAGGGGCCGAGGGCTTGGAGGGGAGCGGCTGCCACGTGGAGGTGACATCCTTGAAACGACCGATGATGGACCCGTTCTTGATGAAGCACACGTACGGGTACGGGCACGTGGCGGCAGCGGTGACTTCCCCTCTGAGCAGCGTCCCCTGTACCTGCGGCTGGGCACTTGCGGGTGCAGCGGATACCGCTGCCGCGATACCGGCCGCCGCGATTGCCACCGCACCGGCTTTGAGATGAGCACGAACCTTCACGATCTGTACAGCCCTTTCGTCGACAGCTCACGTTCCCAGCGCGCCGGCAATGTCTCGTCCATTCGCTTCTCGGATTTCGTCGACCACCGCGCTGGAGGCCACCAGCCTGCGCCAGCCAGGTCTGTCGTCGCGACGTTTTGTGCCACGATTTGATCAGGTTCGAATGCACGGTCGCTGAACCAGCGTGCCGGACAGGGGGGAGGAGCATGATCGAACTCACTGTGGACGCCGCCGGGCTCGCCCGCTCCCGCTTCGCCGTTTCGCCGCTGCACGAGGTCGTCGCGACGTTGCTGCCCTGGGGCCTGCAACCGGCCCCCGACGCCGATCCGTGGGTCGTTCACGCGCGGCGCGTGCTGCGCCGGGCCCGACTGCCGCTGCTGTCCGAATTGGCCCTGGACGCACCCGGATACGTGCCCGACTTCCTCAGCCCGTACCCGTCCGGGCCCTCACCCACCGTCGAGGAGGAGCTGGAGCAGGTCCGGTGCACTCCGCCCGAGCGCGTCCTGAGCGAGCTCAACGCGTTACACGACGGGCGGCCGTGCAACGGCCTCGCCGGTTCCGGGCTGCCGGAGGGGGTGCGGCGGGCCATGACGCGGGGTGGTGCGCACGTGGCCCGGCAAGTGGCGGACGAGCTGCGGCGCTATTGGGAACTGGCCTTCGCCCCGCACTGGGAGGCCGTCAAGGCTGTCCTCGACGCGGAGGTCGGCCGATGCGCCGGCGTGCTGGCCGGGTACGGAGCAGCGAGGCTCTTCAACTCCTTGCATCCCTGGATCGAGTGGGCTGACGGCACCCTGCGTGTCAAGAGTCGGTTGCGCATCGCTCTGTCCGTGCCCATGGTGGTCGTCGTGCCGTCGGTCGTCGCACCTCGGCCGGCCGTGGCCGTGGACCCCACGCACGAAGGAGACCGGCCCCCGATGCTCGTCTATCCCGTACGTGACAAGGCCATCGCCGACATCGTCCCTCCGGCAAGCCCCTCCACCGAAATGGCCCGGTTGCTCGGTCACACCCGAGCCAGCCTCCTCGCCGCACTGACACAACCGGCCTCCACCGCACAGCTGGCGGCACGTCACTTCCTCAGCCCCGCCACGGTCTCCTACCACCTCGGCGTCCTGCACCGGGCCGGCCTCGTCACTCGCGCCCGGTCCGGCCGGTCGGTGCTCTACCGCCGCACACCCGAAGGGTCCCGACTGGCGAGAAGCCGGGGAGACGGGCTGCGGACACGGTGGGATGGCGGTGATGTACGGAAGCGGCAGGAGCGACAGGAACAACCGCGACCGGTCGCCGTCTCAACCAAACGCGGTGGGTGAAACCGCCCGGCTACACCCCCCGCCAAAGGTTGGCGAATGCCGCGTCCTCGATGGCGCGGCGCTGGCGTACCGCCTCCAGTTCCATCACCGCGTCGTGGACGGCGGCGAGGACGGTGAGGGTCGCGTCGTCGGTGATGCCCGGTTCCGTGGCGGCCGGCTCGTCGAGGATGCCGACGGCCGCCGCCAGGGTGAGGAGCACGGGCTCGTCGGCCGCCCAGCGGCAGGCGGCGCGGCGTCGGGCCCGGGTGTCGGTGAGGACCGGGCGGCCACCGCGGACGGGCAGCCAGCGGCCGCGTTCCCAGGTGAGCTCGCCCTCCTGCTCCAGGGCGGTCAGGTAGGTCGACGTCAGGCCGTTGCCGCGTCGCCAGAGCCAGTCCTGGAGGGTCTCGTACGGCACCTGCCGTCTCAGCAGGGCGGCTGCCTCGTGCAGCAGACGGTCGTCGGGTTCCGGCTGCGGCCGCGGCACGATGCGGTCGCCGTCCAGGGTCAGGGTTCCGGCCCGCAGCAGGTCGTACGTCTCGGCGCCGGCCAGGGCCAGGGAGAGGTCTCCGCGTTCCAGCGGGCGGCTCGGCTTCACGTCCAGGGCCACGATCACCAGGTCACGCGCTGTGCTCATGATGATGCTCCTCGCCGAGGACGTGCCCGCATGCCGGCGTCCGTGTGTGCGTGTACGGGCCGACTGTAGCGCGGCCGGGTGGCGGGGCGCCGGGTGTCCGTCACCCGTACAGCGCCGGGCGTTCCGCCAGCTCCACCTCCACCCGGCCGCCCTCCGTCAGGGACCGTACGCCCGCCTCGCAGACGGCGGCGGCCACGTAGCCGTCCCAGGCGGTGGGGCCGGTGGTCTCGCCGCGGCGGGTGGCGTCGACCCAGGCCTGGACCTCGCGGTCGTAGGCGGCGTGGAAGCGTTCGAGGTAGTCCTGGGCGATGGTGCCGCCCCAGCGTCCGGCCGTGTGGGTGACCATGGCGTGGCCGTCGCCGACGCGGGCCGTGCCCCGTTCGCAGACGGCCTCGGCCTGGACCTGGTAGCCGAAGCCGCAGTTGACGAAGATCTCCACGTCGGCGATGGCGCCGTCGGCCGTTTCGAGGATCACGAACTGCGGGTCCTGGAGGCCGTCCGGGGCGTGGGCGGACGGGGTGGGGCGCAGGACCGTCACCGCTGTGATCTCCTGGTCGAGCAGCCAGCGGGTGATGTCCGCCTCGTGGGCGACCGAGTCCCTGATCAGCATGTCGCTGGTCCAGCCGGAGGGGCTGGCCGCATTGCGGTGACGGTGGTGCAGCAGCAGGGGGCGGCCCAGCCGGCCGGTCCGCAGCAGCCGGTGGAGTTCGATGTACTCGGTGTCGTAGCGCCGCATGAAGCCCACCTGGATGCGCCGCCGGCCCAGCTTCTGCTCGGCCTGAAGCACGCGCAGGGCGGAGGCGGTGTCCGGGGTGAGCGGTTTCTCGCACAGGACGGGCAGGTCGCGGTCGAGGGCCGCCAGCAGTGCCGCCTCGTGGGCGGCGCCCGGTGAGGCGATGAGCACCGCGTCGACATCGGCCGCCGCCATCGCCGCGGCCGGGTCGGTGTGGGCGGGGCAGCCCCCGACGCGGGCCGCGACGGCCTCGGCGCGTGCCGCGTCGACGTCGACGACGGCGCTCACCCGGGCTCCGCTGATGACCTCGTGGATGCGGCGTGCGTGGTCGGCGCCCATCCGGCCGGCGCCGATGACGGCGACGTTCAGGGGTGGTGACGTCGAGGGCGCCGGCGACGCCGGTGTTGCCGACGGTGTCGGTGACGTCCGTGGCGTCGGGGGCGTCGGCGGCCGGGCCATGGGGTCCCCTCTCGGGTGGTCAGGCTCCGCAGGACCTGAGGAACTTGCGGGTGCGCACCGCGATGGGCAGCGGCTTGTCCGGGTCGCACGGGTACATGTCCTGCTCGACGATCGCGAACAGGTCCACGCCGAGGTTCTGTGCGGCCTGGAGGACGGGTTCCAGGGCCGGTACGCCGCCGGGCGGTTCGCACATCACACCGCGCTGGACCGCAGGTCCGAAGGGCAGCTCGTTCGCCACCACCTCGGCGAGGATGTCCGGGTCGACCTGCTTGAGGTGCAGGTAGCCGATGCGCTCGCCGTAGGTCTCGATCAGCTTGACGCTGTCGCCGCCGCAGTAGGCGTAGTGCCCGGTGTCCAGGCACAGGTTGACCAGGCCGGAGTCGGTGGAGTCCAGGAAGCGTTCGACGTTGGCCTCGGTGTCGATGTGGGTGTCGGCGTGCGGGTGCACGACGATGTCGAGGCCGTACGTCTCCTTGACCTGGCGCCCGAGCCGTTCCATGCCCCGGGCCAGGTGGCCCCACTGCTCGGCGGTCAGCTCCGGCGGCTCCAGGATCTCGGCGGTCTTGTCGTCCCGCCAGAAGGAGGGGATGACCACGAGGTGCCTGGCGCCCATGGCCTGGGTGAGGGAGGCCACCTGGCTGACGTGCTCCCAGGTGGCCTCCCACACCGACGGGCCGCGGTGCAGGCCGGCGAAGACCGTGCCCGCCGAGACCTTGAGGTTGCGCCGGTTCACCTCCTCGGTGAGCCGGGCCGGGTCGGTCGGCAGGTAGCCGTAGGGGCCGAGCTCGATCCAGGAGTAGCCGGCCTCGGCGACCTCGTCGAGGAAGCGCTGCCAGGGCACCTGCTGGGGGTCGTCGGCGAACCAGACGCCCCAGGAGTCGGGGGCGGAACCGACCCGGATGCGGTCCAGCACAGGGGTCATGTCAGGACTTCCCTTCCGAAGGCGCCGCCGCGGGCGCGGCGGACGCTGAGAGGTCTTCCGCGTCGGGGAGTTCCTCGACGTCGACGCCTCGGACCTGTGCGAGTTCGTGCTTGAGGGCGGCGAGTTCGGCGCCGCCGGCCATGTGGTTGGTCAGCTCCTCGAGGGTGACCTCGTCGCGTGCGGCGGAGAGCTCGAGGGTGCCCAGGCGCAGCACGCTGAAGTGGTCGCCGACCATGTAGGCGTGGTGGGGGTTGTGGGTGATGAAGATGACGCCGAGGCCGCGGTCGCGGGCGGCGGCGATGTACTTGAGGACGACCCCGGACTGCTTGACGCCGAGGGCGGCGGTGGGCTCGTCCAGGATCAGGACGCGGGCGCCGAAGTAGACGGCGCGGGCGATGGCCACGCACTGGCGCTGGCCGCCGGAGAGGGTGCCGATGGGCTGTTCCAGGTCGTCCAGGACGATGCCCATGTTGCGCAGTTCCTCGTCCGCGGTCTTCTTCATGCGGGCGATGTCGAGGCGCCGGAAGGGCCAGGGGCCCTTGGTCATCTCGGAGCCGAGGAAGAAGTTGCGCCACACCGGCATGAGCGGGACGGTCGCGAGGTCCTGGTAGACGGTGGCGATGCCCCGGTCGAGGGCTTCGCGCGGGGTGGTGAAGCGGACCGGTTCGCCGTCGACGAGGAACTCGCCCTCGGTGTGCTGGTGCAGCCCGGAGATGATCTTGATGAGGGTGGACTTGCCGGCGCCGTTGTCGCCGAGGACGCAGGTGACCGTGCCGGGGTGGACGGCGAGGTCGACGCCGTGCAGGGCGCGGATGTTGCCGTAGGACTTGCCGGCGCCGCGGAGTTCGACGATGGGCCGGTCCCCCGTGGACGGGGTGTCCTTCGGGGCGTCCTTCGGGGTGGCGCCGCGGGCTGCGGTGTTGTCGGTGGTCATGGCGGTCACCTCCGGGTCGCCGTGCGGTGGACCCACAGATTGATGAGGACGGCGCCGAGCAGCATCACGCCGAGGAAGGTCTTGAACCAGTCGGGGTTCCAGCCGGCGTAGACGATGCCCTGCTGCACCATGCCGAACATGAAGGCGCCGAAGACCGGGCCGATGGCGGAGCCGTAGCCGCCGGTGAGCAAGCAGCCGCCGATGACGGCCGCGGCGATGTAGATGAGCTCCTGGCCGACGCCCTCGCCGGACTGCACGGCGTTGAAGGAGAACAGCTGGTGCATGCCGACGAACCAGGCGCCGAAGCCGACCAGCATGAACAGGCTGATCTTGGTGAAGGTGACGGGGACGCCGACCGCACGGGCGGAGTCCTTGTTGCCGCCCACCGCGAAGATCCAGTTGCCGTACTTGGTGCGCAGCAGCACCCAGGTGGCGAGGGCCGCGAAGAACAGCCACCACACGACGGTGATCTTCACCTGGATCCCGCCGACCTCGAAGGAGGAGGCGAAGATCGCCTTGGCCTGGTCGAAGCCGTCCATGTCGCTGATGTCGTCGGTGGCGACGTTGCCGGTGACCAGGCGGGTGACGGCGAGGTTCGTGCCCTGGAGGATCAGGAAGGTGCCCAGGGTGACGAGGAAGCTCGGCAGCCCGGTCCGCACCAGCATCCAGCCGTTGAACAGGCCGACCGCGAGCGACACGGCCAGGGCGACGATCACACCGACCCAGACGTTCAGCGTCAGCTGGTAGCTGAGCATGCTGGCGGTGAGCGCCGAGGTGATCACGGCGACGCCGGACGACAGGTCGAACTCGCCGCCGATCATCAGCAGGGCCACCGGGAGCGCCATGATCCCGATGGTCGAGGACTGGTACAGGATGTTCGCCATCGAGCTGCCGTCGCGCACCGGTGGTGCCATGACGAGGAAGAAGACGAACACGGCGACGGCGCCGAGGAAGACCCCCACCTCCGGGCGGGCGAGCAGCCGCAGCACCAGCGGACGCCGTATGGTGCGGCCGTCGGTCTGCCGGGAGCCGGGGGCCGGCGGTGTGGCCACCGCCGGCGCGGCTTGCTGGGTCATGTCGATCACCGAGTACCCTTCTCGGCGAATTCGGCGATCTTGTCGACGTTGGACTTGTCGACGAAAGCGGGGCCGGTCAGCACCGGCTGCTCGCCGCCGCCGCTGTAGTTGCCGTTGTTCTTGTACAGCCACAGGGAGTCGACCGCGAGGTAGCCCTGCAGGTAGGGCTGCTGGTCGACGGCGAACTGGATGGTGCCCTTCTTGATGGCGCCGGTCAGCTCCTTGTTGAGGTCGAAGGTGGCGACCTTCGCCTTGCTGCCGGCGTCGCCCACCGACTGCACCGCGGTCATGGCGATGGGGGCACCGAGGGTGGCCACGTAGTCGATGCTCTTGTCCTGCTTGAGCTTGGCGGTGATGGTCGACTTCACCGACGGCATGTCGGCGCCGTTGACGTACAGGATCTGGGTGGAGCCCTTGAATGTCTTCTTCAGGCCGTCGCAGCGCTGGGTCAGACCGACGTTGCCCTGCTCGTGGATCACGCAGACGGTCTTCTTGGCGCCGACCTCGTTGAGCTTCTTGCCGAAGGCCTCGCCCGAGATGGACTCGTCCTGGCCGAAGAACGACATCAGGCCGAGCTTCTGCCATTCGCCCATGCCGGAGTTGAGGCCGACCACGGGTATGCCGCTGCTCTCGGCCTTGGCCAGGACGCTCTTCATCGCGTCCGGCTTGGCGAGGGTGACGGCGATGCCGTCGACCTTCTGGTCGATGGCGTTCTGCACCAGGTTGGCCTGGTTTCCGGCGTTGGGGTCGGCGGTGTAGACGAGCTTGATGTTGTCCTTGGCGGCGGCGGCCTCGGCGCCCTTGCGGACGATGTCCCAGAAGGTGTCACCGGGGGCCTGGTGCGTGATCAGCGCGACCGTCATCCGGGGCGTGGTGGCCTTGCCGGCCGAGGCGGCGTTCCCGCCCTCCTCCGCCTTCTTCCCGCCCGAGCTGCTGGAGCAGCCGGCGAGGGTCAGGGCCGCTGCCGCGGCCATGGCCACGACGGAGGCGAGTCTGCGAGAGCGAGAAGAGCGGTCCATCTGTCCTGCACCTCACTGTGGTACGAGGGGGAAAAGGAAAGAGATCGGGACGATCCGGCGGTCCGGAGCCGCTGGGGGACGGTTCCGGGCCATGCGCCGCGTGCGCGGCCATCGCGTTGGGACCGGATCCAAACCGGTGACGCACCTGCTGTCAATACTTTGTTAAGACATCATTTCACTCGCTAGTCCGAATGTAAGTACAAACTATTGACAGTGCGGTCCCGGAGCCCTACATCTGGGAAACGGCAGGTCCCCGGACCCGCGTCTCCATTGTCGCGGGCTCGTCCGAGAGCCATGCCCCCGCCCAGCTCAAGGAGCTTTGCACATGGACGAGTCAGCCCAGCCTTTCGATTTGATCACGATGGGACGCATCGGCGTCGATCTCTATCCTCTGCAGTCCGGTGTGCCCCTGGCACAGGTGGAGACTTTCGGCAAGTTCCTGGGCGGTTCGGCCGCCAACGTGGCCGTCGCCGCGGCCCGGCTCGGCCGCTCCTCCGCGGTGATCACCCGCACCGGCGACGATCCCTTCGGTGTCTATCTGCACGAGGCCCTGAAGGAATTCGGTGTCGACGACCGCTGGGTCACACCGGTCGCGCAGTACCCGACCCCGGTGACCTTCTGCGAGATTTTCCCGCCGGACGATTTCCCTCTCTACTTCTACCGCCGGCCCAAGGCGCCGGACCTGGAGATCCGCACCGATGAGCTGGACCTTTCCGCCATCCGGGCCACCCGGATCTTCTGGATCACCGGCACCGGTCTGAGCGAGGAGCCCAGCCGCTCCGCCACGCTGGCCGCCCTCATGGCGCGCGACAAGGCGGGCATCACGGTGTTCGACCTCGACTGGCGGCCGATGTTCTGGCGTGATCCCGACCATGCCCGTCCGTACTACGCCGAGGCGCTGCGGCATGTCACCGTGGCCGTCGGCAACGTCGACGAGTGCGAGATCGCCACCGGTGTGCGCGCGCCCGAGGCCTGCGCCGAGGCGCTGCTGGAGGCCGGTGTGGAGCTGGCCGTCGTCAAGCAGGGCCCCAAGGGCGTCCTCGCGGTGCACCGGGACGGCACCCGCGCCGAGGTCCCGCCGGTGCCCGTCGAGGTCGTCAACGGCCTCGGCGCCGGCGACGCCTTCGGCGGTTCGCTCTGCCACGGACTGCTGGCCGGCTGGGACCTGGCGAGAATCATGCGGTACGCCAATGCGGCCGGCGCCCTTGTCGCCTCCCGTCTTGCCTGCTCCTCCGCGATGCCCACCGAGGCGGAGATCGACGACCTCCTCGCGCGAGCCACCCCCTGAACGGAGCTACCTGGTGACCTTCAGCATCCCCGACCTGACCGCGGTCCGGGCCCGGCATCCCGAGGCCGTCGCCGAGGCGGCCGCACGCCGGACGCGTCGCCCGCTGATCGGCGACAGCGGCCGGCTGATGATCGTGGCCGCCGACCACCCCGCACGCGGGGCGCTCGGCGTCGGCGACCGCAGACTCGCCATGGCCAACCGCGCCGACCTGCTCGAGCGCCTGTGCATCGCGCTGTCACGGCCCGGCGTCGACGGGGTGCTCGCCACCGCCGACATCCTGGAGGACCTGCTGCTCCTCGGGGTGCTCGACGGCAAGGTCGTCATGGGGTCGATGAACCGCGGCGGCCTCGCGGGCGCGTCCTTCGAGATGGACGACCGCTTCACCGGCCACCGGGCCCGTGACATCGCCCGGTTCCGCTTCGACGCGGGCAAGCTGCTGCTGCGCATCGACTACGACGACCCGGGGTCGCTGGCCACCATGGAGTCCGCCGCACGGGCCATCGACGAGATGGCCGAGCTGCGTCTGCCGGTGTTCGTCGAGCCGTTCGTCTCCCGCCGGATCGACGGCAAGGTCACCAACGACCTGTCCGCCGAGGCCGTCACCCGCTCCATCGCCATCGCCTCGGGCCTGGGCGGCACCTCCGCCTACACCTGGCTGAAACTGCCCGTCACCGAGAACCCGGACGACATGGCCGAGGTGCTGCAGACCTCCACCCTGCCGGTCGTCCTGCTCGGCGGCGAGGTCGGCCGCGACCAGGAGGGCGCCTATGAGCGCTGGCGCAAGGCCCTCCGGCTCCCCACCGTCCAGGGCATGGTCGTCGGCCGGTCGCTGCTGTACCCGGCCGAGGGCAGTGTGGAGACCGCGGTGGACACCGCCGTGAGCCTGCTGTGACCGGGTCCGCCGCGCCCGCGCCGTCCGACAGCACCGTGTCCGGGCGCGTCGTACCCGAACGCGTCGCACCGGAACGCGCCGCACCGGAACGCCCCGTGCCCGCCGTGACAAGGAGGCATCCCGTGACCAGCCCCTACCACCTCCCCGCCGGCAAGGCGCTCGGCGGCCCCTATGCCGTGGACGTCAGCCCCGAGTCCGCCGGCTGGGGCTACTCCAGTCTGCGTGTGCTGGAACTGCCGCCGGGCGGGTCGCACACCTTCGACACCGGCGACAGCGAGTGGATCGTGCTGCCGCTCAGCGGCGGCTGCGCGGTGGACGTCACCGACGACTCCGGCGCACAGACCTTCCACCTGACCGGCCGTGACAGCGTGTTCAGCGGCGTGAGCGACTTCGCGTACGCACCCCGCGACGCCCGTACGACCGTCTCGTCGGCCGACGGCGGGCGCTTCGCGCTCACCGGCGCCCGCTGCACCCGGCGCCTGCCCGCCCGCTACGGCCCGGCCTCCGGCGTCCCGGTGGAGCTGCGCGGCACCGGGAACTGCTCCCGCCAGGTCAACAACTTCGGCGCCGCCGGTGTCTTCGAGTGCGACAAGCTGATCGCCGTGGAGGTGCTCACCCCGAGCGGCAACTGGTCCTCCTTCCCGCCGCACAAGCACGACGAGCACCGGCCCGACGAGGAGTCGGTCCTGGAGGAGATCTACTACTTCGAGTTCGCCGCCCACGACGGCATCCCCGGCCTCGGCTACCAGCGGGTCTCCCCGTCCGGTCCGGACCGGGAGACGGATGTGCTGGCCGAGGTGCGCGACGGCGACGTGATCCTGATCCCGAACGGCTGGCACGGGCCGTCGATGGCCGTGCCCGGCCACCACATGTACTACCTCAACGTCATGGCCGGCCCCGGGGCCGAGCGTGCCTGGCTGATCTGCGACCACCCCGACCACGCCTGGGTCCGCGACACCTGGCCCGGGCAGCCGGTCGACCCCCGCCTTCCCCTCTACACCGCCCCCTCCTCTCCTTCTTCCGCCCCTTCCGCCCCGTCGTCCCAGTGAGGTCCACGATGAGTCACTCCGCGACCCGTCTCACCGTCGCCCAGGCGCTGGTGCGGTTCCTCGCCGCCCAGTACACCGAGCGGGACGGTGTACGGCACCGGCTGATCGCCGGCACCTGGGGCATCTTCGGCCACGGCAACGTGGCGGGCCTCGGGCAGGCGCTGGTGGAGGCCGGTGAGGACGTCATGCCGTTCCACCAGGGCCGCAACGAGCAGGCGATGGTGCACGCGGCGGTCGGCTACGCCCGTCAGCGCGACCGTCTGTCCACGCAGGCGGTGACGACGTCCATCGGGCCGGGCGCCACCAACCTCGTCACCGGCGCCGCCCTGGCCACCATCAACCGTCTGCCGGTGCTGCTGCTGCCCGGCGACTACTTCGCCGCGCACCCCGCCGACCCGCTGCTGCAGCAGCTGGAGCACCCGGTGGAGGCGGATGTGTCGGTCAACGACACCCTGCGCCCGGTCTCCCGCTACTTCGACCGGATCACCCGCCCCGAGGCGCTGATCCCCTCCGCGCTGAACGCGATGCGGGTCCTGACCGACCCGGCCGAGACGGGCGCGGTCACCCTCGCCCTGCCGCAGGACGTGCAGGCGGAGGCCTTCGACTGGCCCGAGGAGTTCTTCGCCGAGCGGGTGTGGCGGATCCGGCGTCCCGCGCCGGACCCGGCCGAACTCGCCGAGGCGGTGCGCGCCGTGCGGGCCGCCCGGCGCCCGCTGATCGTGGCCGGCGGCGGCGTCCACCACAGCGGGGCCGAGGAGGCGCTGAAGGCGTTCGTCGACGCCACCGGCATCCCGGTCGCCTCCACCCAGGCCGGCAAGGGCTCGCTGCGCCACGACCACCCGGCCGACCTCGGCGGCATCGGGCACACCGGCACGGCCGTCAGCGACGACCTCGCGCGCACCGCCGACCTGGTCATCGGCATCGGCACCCGCTACACCGACTTCACCACGGCCTCCGGCACCCTCTTCCAGAACCCGGACGTCCGCTTCCTCAACCTCAACATCACCGCGTTCGACGCCCACAAGCTGGCGGCCACGACCCTGGTCTGCGACGCGCGGGCCGGGCTCACGGCGCTCACCGAGGCACTGGCCGGCCACCGCGTGGACGCCGGGTACGAGGCCGAGTACCGGGCCGGCAAGGAGCGCTGGGAGCAGCTGGTCGAGGCGGCGTACCGCGCGGACGACGACAGCGCCGTACCGTCCCAGACGCAGGTGCTGGGCGCGCTGGACGCGGTCGTGGGCGACGAGGACGTGGTGATCAACGCGGCCGGTTCGCTCCCCGGCGACCTGCACAAGCTGTGGCGGGCCCGTTCGCCGCGCCAGTACCACCTGGAGTACGGCTACTCCTGCATGGGCTACGAGATCCCGGCCGCGATCGGTGTGCAGCAGGCCGCACCGGACGCTCCGGTGTGGGCGCTGGTCGGCGACGGCACCTATCTGATGATGCCGACGGAGATCGTCACGGCCGTCCAGGAGGGCCTGCCGATCAAGGTGGTCCTGGTCCAGAACCACGGGTACGCCTCCATCGGCGGCCTGTCGGAGTCGGTGGGCGCCGAGCGGTACGGCACCGCCTACCGCTACCGCGCCGCCGACGGCACCTTCACCGGGGCCCCGCTGCCCGTGGACCTCGCCGCCAACGCCGGCAGCCTCGGCATGGAGGTGCTACGTGCCAAGACGGTGGGCGAGCTGCGCCAGGCGCTGCGCACGGCCCGCGCCTCCGACCGGCCGATCTGCGTCTACATCGAGACGACCACGGACCCCCAGGCCCCGGCCGCTCCTCCGGCCGAGGCGTGGTGGGACGTGCCGGTGGCCGAGGTGGCCTCCCGGGAGGCCGCCGTGGCCGCCCGGGAACGCTACGACCGCGAGGTGGCCGCCCGCCGCCGTCACCTGTGATCTCCCCTCGCCGACAGGCCGCCCGAGGCCGCGCACCTTCCCACCCGACCCGAAGGGGGTACCCCGTGGCGACGACCGGTGACCGCTCCCGTGCCGGGACCGCCTCCGCGCTCGATTCCCTGGACTTCTCCCTGGACCGGAGCAGTCCGGTGCCGCTGTACTACCAGTTCGCCCAGCAACTGGAAGCGGCGATCGAGCGCGGTGCCCTCGCCCCGGGGGACCTCCTGGGCAACGAGATAGACCTGTCCGTACGTCTGGGGCTGTCCCGCCCCACGGTCCGCCAGGCCATCCAGTCCCTGGTCGACAAGGGGCTGCTGGTCCGGCGGCGCGGGGTGGGCACCCAGGTGGTGCACAGCAAGGTCAGACGCCCCCTGGAGCTCAGCAGCCTCTACGACGACCTGGAGACGGCCGGACAGATTCCCACCACGCGCGTGCTGCGCAACGAACGTGTGCCCGCGCCCGCCGACGTGGCCTCCGCGCTCGGCCTCGCCGAGGGCGGCGAGGTGACGGTGCTGGAGCGGCTGCGGTTCACCCATGGCCAGCCGGTGGCGTTCATGTGCAACTACCTGCCGGTCACCCTGCTCCAGCCGGACACCGCCCGGCTGGAGTCGACGGGCCTGTACCGGTTGATGCGCTCGGCGGGCATCACCCTGCACAGCGCCCGCCAGACCATCGGTGCCCGCGCGGCCGACGCCGAGGAGGCCGCCCTGCTCGACGAGAAGGAGGGCGCCGCCCTGCTCACCATGCAGCGCACGACGTACGACGACACGGGACGGGCGGTGGAGTACGCGCAGCACGTGTACCGCGCGTCCCGGTACGCGTTCGACTTCCAGCTGCTGGTGCGGCCCTGAGCGCACGGCGGCCGGCGGGGCGCCCGGACGGTCCGCGCCGACGGAACCCGCGGCGCCGACTCCACCGCCGGGCCGCGTTCCGGTGTCTTGTGTCCTCGTCCACCGCGTCCCGTCGGCGCGGTGGCTCCGCACGGTCGTCGGGCACGGCCGGCCACATGCTCGGGACGGAGGCCGCGGCCCGTGCTCATCGCCGCGCCTGGTCGTGGGTCCTGCGGCACGGTGGTCGGGGGCGGCGGTCCTGGCCGGTCCTGGCCGGTCCTGGCCGGTCCTGGCCGGCTCTCCCCGGTCCAGCCGGTCCAGCCGGTCCGACTGGTCCAACCGGCCCCGGCAGGTCCCTCACATGATCAAGGGGATGTCCCGAATCCTTCGGAACATCCCCTGAGCTGCGACTCACTCGAGTCGGGACGACAGGATTTGAACCTGCGACCCCTTGACCCCCAGTCAAGTGCGCTACCAAGCTGCGCCACGTCCCGGTGCGCTCCTCCGCGGTGGACCCGCGTGATCGCGCGAGCATCACTTTACCGCACCTCGAAGGCCGCGCCGAAGCGGGAGCGAAGACGAGCGCAGACAAGGGGGACAATCGGCCCATGAGCAGCGCATCCAGCAGCACGCCTTCCGGCACGCCCTCCGGCAGGCCGGCCGTCGTACGGGACCGGGACAGCGAGGGACGGGCGCGCAACGCGCGGCCGCGGGACGGGCTGGGGCGGCCCCTGTCGTACGGGGCCGACGGTGTGCCCCGGCAGCCCGAGGGCGTGGTACGCACCCCGCAGGAGACGGTCGCCGAGGCCCAGGCACTGCTGGACGCGGGCAGGCCCTTCCACGCACACGAGGTCTTCGAGGACGCCTGGAAGTCGGGGCCGCAGGAGGAGCGCACCCTGTGGCGCGGGCTGGCCCAGCTCGCGGTGGGGCTCACGCACGCGGCCCGCGGCAATGCCACCGGCGGTGCCCGGCTGCTGCGGCGCGGGGCGGGAGCCGTGGAGGAGTGGGTGGCGGACACCGGGGAGCAGGCTCCGTACGGCATGGACGTCCCGGGGCTTCTGGCGTGGGCGCGGGAGCTGGCGGACGCCGTGGAGAGCGGGGCGGCGGGTGCGGTGGACCCGGCGGAGCGGGCACCTCGGCTGCGGGGCGGGGCATAGCGCCGGGCGGGGGCGCGGTGCCGGGCCGCCGGTGCCGTACGGCACACTCGGGGCGTGCGAAGGATTCATGTCATCGGCATCGGCGCGGGCGATCCCGACCAGCTCACCCTGCAGGCGGTCAAGGCGCTGCGCGACACGGACGTGTTCTTCGTCCTCGACAAGGGCGAGGCCAAGTCGGATCTCGTCGAGCTGCGCCGGGACATGCTGCGCACCCACGTGCCCGAGGGGACGTACCGCGTGGTCCGGGCGCGGGACCCGGAGCGGGACCGGTCGGCGGGCGGCGCCGCCTACTCCCCCGCCGTCGAGGACTGGCGCAGGGCCCGTGCGGACATCTACGAGCGGCTGATCGCCGAGGAGCTGGGCGAGGACGAGACCGGCGCGTTCCTGGTGTGGGGGGATCCGGCGCTGTACGACAGCACGCTGGGCATCCTCGAGGAGGTGCTGGCGCGGGGCACGGTGGAGTTCACGTACGACGTGGTGCCCGGCATCAGCAGCGTCTCGGCGCTGGTGGCCCGGCACCGTACGGGGCTCAACCGGGTCGCCCGGCCGGTGCAGATCACCACGGGCCGGCGGCTCGCCGAGGGGTTCCCCGAGGGAGTGGACGACGTGGTGGTGATGCTGGACGCCCATCAGGTGTTCCGGCAGTACGCCGACCAGGACATCGACATCTACTGGGGCGCCTGCATCGGCACCCCGGACGAGGTCCTCGTCTCCGGCCCGCTCGCCGAGGCCGCGCCGCGCATCGAGCGGCTGCGGGCCGAGCTCCGTGAGCGCAAGGGCTGGGTCATGGACACCTATCTGCTGCGCCGGCATCCGAAGGAGTAGGGGCCGGCACCCGAAGGAGCAGGGAAGGAAGCGGGGAAGGAGCAGGCGGGGCGGGCGTCAGCCGAGCACGGGCCCCAGCCGTTCCAGTACGGCGGGCACGTCCGGCACCGCGGCCAGCCGTGACGGCAGCGGCGGGCGGCGTACGACGACGACCGGCAGTCCGAGGCGGCGTGCGGCGGAGAGTTTGGCCGCCGTGGCCGTGCCTCCGCTGTCCTTGGTCACCAGGACGTCGATGCGGTGCGTCCTGAGCAGTTCCGTCTCGTCGGCCTCGGTGAACGGGCCCCGGGCCAGGACGACCCGCAGGTCCGGCGGCATCGGCGGCTCGGGGGGTTCCACCGACCGCAGGACGAAGTGCAGGTCGGCCAGGTGGGCGAAGGCGGCGAGGCCGAGCCGTCCGGTGGTGAGGAAGACCCGGCGGCCCAGCCGGGGCAGCAGTTCCGCCGCCGCGGTCGGCGAGTCCACCATGTGCCAGCGGTCCCCGGGCCCCGGCCGCCAGCCGGGCCGGCGCAGCACCACCAGGGGCACGCCGGTCGCCGACGCGGCCCGCGCCGCGTTCCGTGTGATCGTCTCGGCGAAGGGGTGCGTGGCGTCGACGACGGCGTCCACGCGGTGCTCCCGCAGCCATGCGGCCAGCCCCTCGGCTCCGCCGAAGCCGCCGATGCGCACCTCCCCGTCCACCGCGCCGGGCCGTGTCACCCGTCCCGCCAGTGAACTGGTCACCCGCACGTCTTCGCGCGCCGCGAGCACCGCGGCCAGCTCACGTGCCTCGGCGGTGCCGCCGAGGATCAGGACGTGGGAGGGCATGGCGTCGAGAGTACGCGGGGGCGTGTGCCGGGCGGCACCCGAGGGCGTCCGGTCATCCATCCGGTCATTCGGCCGTCCAGCCACCCGCCCGTCCGGTCGGACAGGCGGACGGGCGGACGGGCGGACGGCCGGGTGCGGGGCCCGCTCGTGTCCGGGCGACCGGGACTCTCGTGCCCGGACGGCGGGGCGCTCATGCCCGGAGGCCGGGCCGGGCTCAGGGCCGCCGGTCCAGGCCGTGCTCGGCCAGGGGGCCCACGGTCCAGCCCCTGTCGTGGCAGATTCCGATCAGGACGGGGAGGGCGGCGAGGGTGACGCGCCAGGAGCCGGGGGACGAGGCGTGGTCGGAGTCGTGGAGGAGGACGGTGCCGCCGCCGCGCAGATCGGCGAGGACGGTGGTGCGGACGCTGGCGGGGGTGGCGTCGGGTGTCCAGTCCCGGCCCCAGGCGGTCCACAGCACCGGGCGCAGGCCGACGCGCCGGGCGGCGGCCCAGCGGCCGGAGGTGAGGATGCCGTAGGGCGGGCGGTACCAGTACGGCCGGCGGCCGGTCGTGTCGTACAGGACGCCGGCCGCCCGCGCCGTCTCCCGCAGGTCCCGGCCCGGGGTCGGCAGCCAGGGACGGCTGTGGGTCCAGCCGTGCACGGCCAGTTCATGGCCCCGCTGTGCGATGTGCCGGGTGAGCTCGGGGTGCCGGGCCACTCTCTCGCCGAGGACGAAGAAGGTGGCGTGCACGGCGAGCCGGTCCAGCTCGTCCAGGAAGTGCGGGGTGCAGACCGGGTCCGGGCCGTCGTCGAAGGTCAGTGCGATGTGGTCGGGGCGGCCGGTCCCCGCCAGGCGCGGGAAGCAGCGGACCCGGAAGCGGGGCAGCCAGGTGGCCGCCGGGACGATGTGCGCGGCCGCGACGGCGGCGACGGGCGCGAGGGCCGCCGCCGTGACCCGCCCGGCACGGCCGCCCGGTGCTCCCGTCCGCCTCCTCATGGGTGCTCCGCCTGTGCCCTTCCCCGGTCGGACGCCGTGCCGCGCGCCGGCTCGGTGTCCCACTGGCCGGACACGGCGGGAGAGCGGGCCAGGCCGATCGTGCCGGTCGCGATGAGGCCGATGCCGACGGCCTCGGGCAGCAGGTGGAAGCCCAGGGCGATGCGTTCCCCGAACAGGACCACTCCGAGCACCACGCTCGTCAGGGCGTCCCCGAGGGTGAGGGCGGGCTGGGAGGCGACCAGGGTGCCCGCCCGGAAGGCCAGCTGGAGCACCCCGAAGGCGGCCAGACCGGCGGCTGCCGTGGCGTAGGGCGTCCAGTGGGTCACCAGCGCGGCCGGGCCCTGCGGGAACACGCCCGTCGCCTCCTTCAGGAAGGCCGCCGTCGCCGAGAACAGCACGGCCGACGCCAGACCGAGGACGGCGGCCCGGGGCGGCCCCTTGAGCAGCCGTCCCACGACGAGCAGCCCGGTCACCAGGCACGCCAGGGCGATGCCGACCGGGATCCAGCGCCCGTTCTTGGCCACGGGGCTTCCGGGGGTCGGGTCGGCGGCACCGAGGAAGAGGGCCAGCCCGGCGGCCAGGGCCAGGAAGGACAGCCAGGTGATCCGGTCCGGGCGCCGGTGGAAGACGAGGCTGCCCAGCACCAGGGTGAACAGCAGTTCGGTGGCCAGCAGCGGCTGGACGAGTGCCAGGCTGCCGACGGCCAGCGCCGCGGCCTGCAGCAGCGCGGACACGCCCATCAGGGACGCCCCGGCCAGCCAGAACCGCCGTGCCCTCGCACGGGCGGGCCGGGAGCGCCGGCCCGCCGGCCCGCGTCCGCCGTCCGGTGCCCCGCCGGAGCCGTCCGGTGCCCCGCCGGAGCCGTCCGGTGCCCCCGTCCCCCGAGCGGCGCCGCCCCCGTCTCCCCCGCCGCCTCCGCCTCCGCCGTTCCCCCTCACCGTCGCCGCGCGCCTCATCAGCACCGAAGCCGCCGCATTGGAGCACGCGGAGAGCAGCGCGAGGACGATGGTGAGCACCGTTCACCCCCCGCCCGTCACCCGAACCGTGCGGCAAGACGCCGGTAGAGCGCGGGCGCCGCGCCGCGGACCCGGCCGGGCAGCCGGGTCCAGCCGGGGACGTACACCTCGTCACGGCCCCGGGACACCGCCTCCCACACCGCGTCGGCGACCCGGCCGGCCGGGACGGGCCTGGGCCAGGAGCGCCGGTAGGGCACTCCCCGGCGGTCGAAGAACGGCGTGTCGACCACTCCGGGCACCACATGGCTGATGCCGACCCCGGTGCCGCGCAGTTCGTGGCGCACGGCGTCGGCGAAGGTGGCCAGGGCGGCCTTGGCGGCGGAGTAGACCGCCTCGTCGCGGACGCCGACCGTGCCGGCCAGGGAGCCGATCAGGACCACGCGGCCGGTGCCCCGCCCGATCATCTGCGGCAGCAGCAGCCGGACCAGGCGCAAGGTGGCCAGCACATTGACGTCGAACACCTCGTCGATGGCGTGCTGCGGCATGGTGCTGAACGGACCGGCCCAGCCGATGCCCGCCCCGGCCACCAGGAGATCCACCTGGCCGACGCTGTCGAGGGCGAACTCGACCAGCCGCCGCTCGGCCCCCTGGTCGGACAGGTCCGCCGGGTAGACGACGGCGGAGGTGCCGCGGGCGACCTCCTCCAGCCGGGCGCGGTCGCGCCCGTTGAGCACCAGGCGCCAGCCGCCCTCCGCGGCGAGCCGCCGGGCGACGGCCGCGCCGATCCCGGACGAGGCGCCGGTCACCAGCGCACCTCCGCCCGGCACCGCCGCGCCGGTGGTCCGGCGGCGGACGGCGCCCGGGACCGCGGATGCCTCGACGGACGTACCGGAGTCGGACCGTGCGCGGGAAGGGGCGTGGGGCATCGGGACGCACCTCGGGGGTCGGACGGGACCGAGGGCCGCAGGTGCGGCCCCGGTGGTCCGGGACGGCCTGCGGGATGCCGAAGTATCCCGGGGACCGTGCCCGAAACCTGGGACGGGCGAGGGTGTGCCCGCCCGTTTGACTGCGGTGGGTGAGGGTTACTTACTTCCAGTGTCGTCCGATTCGTCCGTACCGCCACCGCTGTCCGCCGCTCGGGACCCCCGTGCCGGCCGCGCCCCCGTCCGCCCCGGCCCGGGGGTGCCCCGGGAGGCCGAGCGGCTGCTCATCGTCTCCGCGAGCATGGGGTCGGGTCATGACACGGTGGCCGCCGAGCTGGCCCGCCGTGCCCGCGCCGACGGCAGGCAGGCCCTGGTCGTCGATGTGCTGGCTCTTCTGCCGTACGGCCTGGGCGGTGGTCTGCGCGGCTTCTACCGGGCGGCCGTCCGGAAGGCCCCCTGGGTCTATGCCGGTATCTACGACTTCTTTCTGCGCCCCGGCCCCCGGCCCCGCCCGAGCGGCACCCCGCTGGCGCGGCTCGCGGGCGGCCGGCTGATGCGTCTGGTGCGGGAGTGGCGGCCCGATGTCGTGGTGTCCGTCTTCCATCTGGCGGCCCAGCTCACCGGCCATCTCCGCAACCGCGGGGTGCTCCGGGTCCCCGGTGCGGTGGTCGTCGTCGACTTCGCCGTGCACCGGCAGTGGCTGCATCCGGGCAACGACCTCTACCTGTGCGTCAGCGAGGAGGCCGCCCAGGAGGTCCGCCGGGGCATCGGCCGGCCGGCGGTGGCAACCGGTCCGGTGGTGGCGCCGGAGTTCTTCTCCGAGGGACCGGGAGCGGCCGGATGGCGGCGCCGGCTGGAGCGGTACGGCGGCGGCCGGCCCGCGGTGCTGGTCTCCGCGGGCGCCTGGGGAGCCGGCAGCCAACTGCCCGGCACCGCGCGGCTGCTCGCGGCGCACGGCTTCCTGCCGGTCGTCCTGTGCGGACGCAATGAGCGTCTGCGGCGCGCCCTGTCCGATGTGCCGGGTGTCCTCGCTCCCGGCTGGGTGAGCGACATGCCGGACCTGCTGCATGCCTGCGCCGCGCTGGTGGACAACGCGGCCGGTCAGACGGCCGTCCAGGCGCTCGCCGCCGGTCTGCCGGTCGTCGGCCACCGTCCCCTGCCCGGACACGGCGCGGAGGGGGTGCGCCGCATGGCGGGGCTGGGCCTTGCCGATCACGCCCCCGACACGTCCGCTCTCCTGCACTCCCTGACCCGGCTCACGGAACCGGGTCCGTGGCGCGAACGGCGGATCACGGCCGGCCGGGCCCTGTTCCGGGAGGACGCGCTGTCCCGGCTCGTACGGATCCGGGGGGCGGGCCACCCGTAGGGGGTGTCGTTTGGATCATGCCGCAGGTCGCGGGGTTCGGCACGCCCATCTGCCGCGTTGTCGTCACTCGCCGACGCTCCGCGTCGGCCCCTTCATCGGTCCCTCTCTCCGCCTTGCATCTGCACGCACCGAACCCCGCTCACCTCGGTCACCAGGCACCGCCCATCGGAGCCGGCCTGATCCAAACGACACCCCCTAGCACCGGCCGCCCGCCACGCCGGCCGCCCGCCACGCCGACCGTACGCCCCGCCGACCGGAGATCCGCACGCCCGGCAGCCTGCGCGGCCCGTCCGCCGAGCCCGTCTCTTAGAAGAACGCCATCCCGAGGAACAGCGCCAGGAGGAACAGGACGGTGCCGCCCACGGCGGCGGCCACACGGAAGTGGCGCCGCAGAAGGGGGCGCAGGCCGGGGCGCCGCGGAGGGACCCGGTGCACGCTGGTGTTCCAGCCGTCGTCCGTGGTGACCGGGACGGGGCGCGGGGCGATCGCGGCGTGGGCACCGCCGCTCCGGCGGTGCGTGGCACCGGTGCTCCGGTGCTCGGGTGCGCGGCGGCGTCCCTGGCCTGTGCTCCGGCTCCCGCTCCGCTGCTCCGGTCCGCGGCCGGAGGGGAGCACGGCGGAGGCCGGCTGCTCCGGCGGAAGCGGCTCGGGCGCGCCGCGCCAGGCGCCGCTGGCGAACCAGTCCGCCGCCTGCCGGGCCGTGGGCCGGTCCTCCGGCCGTTTGGCGAGCATGCTCAGCAGATACGCCTCGAAGGCGGGCGGCAGCGAGGCGCCCCGCTGGTGCGGCGGCACGGGCGGGGAGTCGACGTGCAGGTACAGCAGGGCGGTCGCGGTGGGGGCCTCGAAGGGCGGGGCTCCGACGGCCAGGTGGTAGAGCACGCAGCCCAGCGAGTACATGTCGGACGCCGCGCTCGCCGGGGTGCCGATGGCCCGTTCGGGCGCCAGGTACAGGCCGGTGCCGACGATCTGCCCGGTGGTGGTGAGCCCGCTGGAGGGGTCGTCGACGAAGCGGGCGATGCCGAAGTCGGCGATGCGGACGGTGCCGTTGCGGTCGCTGAGCAGGTTGCCGGGCTTGATGTCCCGGTGCACGATGCCCTGGGCGTGCGCCGCGGCCAGGCCCTCGGCCGAGTGCTGCGCCACCTGGGCCAGCCGCTCGGGTGAGAGCGGACCGCCGGTGGCCAGTTCGTCGGCCAGGCTGTCGCCGTCGACCAGCTCCATCACCAGGAAGCAGCGGTTCTCCCAGGTGCCGAAGTCGAGTGTCCCGACCACATGCGGGTGGTTCAGCCGTGCCGAGGTCTGTGCCTCCATCCGGAAGCGGGCCTCGGCCGAGGCGTCCGCCCCGTTGAGCAGCAGCTTGACCGCGACCGGCCGGCCGAGCACCTCGTCGAGGGCCTGCCAGACCTCGCCCATTCCGCCTCGTCCGATGACCGTCTGCAGCCGGTACCGACCTGCTACCAGCACGTGTAGCCCGCCTCGATCCCCTGGAGTCCCACCCGCGCACACCCGCTCTCCGCAGCGGGCGCGGCAGCAGCCGGGCGGCGCGTGCGGGTAGCGGCAACCCGGCTCATCTTAACGATCAGTTGAGGTGCTCCTGACCGATGCATGACCCAGGGACTTCCCCTCCGGACCGTTTCCTCCGGGTCATTCGGACCGCTCGGCCCGTTCGAACCGTTCAGGTCGTCCGGACCGTTCGGGTCGCCCGGACCGTTCGGGTCATGCCGGATTCCCGGGAGGGAAGCCCCTGCCCCTGAACCTGTCCGGGTGAAAAGCAGGGAGTCGCCTCGTCGTACAAAATGCAGAGCTGATCATGTGTGCCATCGTCGCCCTACCCGCTGATCCACTCGGGAAAGTGATCCGCTCGGGAAAGGAAGGACGATCTTGGACCCTTTGACGTGGCTGCTCATTCCGTTGGCGACGATCTTCATGGCGAGTATCTGGGGCATGGTCGCGGGACGCCCGCGACGCGCCCATGATGTGACGGATGTGGAGCGCTACGACCGCTTCCGCTCCACGCTGGCGCGCATGACCTCCTGACCGGCCGGCTACCGAAGCAGCAGCTGCAGACCGCCCACGACCGTCGCCCCGATCACCAGCTGTTCGAACAGCCGCTGGTTGATGCGGTGCACGGCCCATGTGCCCAGCAGCGCACCGGGGACGACGAAGAGCACGAGGGCGGCGTCGAGGAGCAGGGAGCGGGTGTCGATGAGACCGAGGCCCACGCTGAAGGGCACCTTGGAGACATTGACGACGAGGAAGAAGAAGGCCGAGGTGCCGAGGAAGCCGAGCTTGCGGAAGCCCGCGGAGAGCAGATAGAGCGACATCACCGGGCCGCCCGCATTGGCGACCATCGTGGTGAAACCGCCGAGGACACCATAGGAACGGGCCTTGAGGCGGCCCGCGCGGGTGGTGACCGCGTCCGGTGCCGCCTCCCGCTCGGCGGTGCGGCGCCGCCACACGGTCACGGCCACCATCAGCAGCAGGATCGCGCCGATCGAGGTCCGTACGGCCCCGTCGTCGGCCCGCATCAGGAACAGGGTGCCGACGACCACCCCGGCCGCGACCGCCGGGAACAGCCGCCACAGCGTGGGCCAGTGGGCGTGCCGCCGGTAGGTGAGGACGGCCAGCACATCGCCGGCGATCAGGATCGGCAGCAGCACCCCGGTGGAGGCGCGGGCGGGCAGCACGGCCGCGAAGACGGCGAGACTGACCGTGCCGGCCCCGCTGACGGCGGTCTTGGAGAAGCCGACGAGCAGGGCCGCGAGGGCGAGCGCCGTGAATTCCCAGCCGGACAGGTGCCAGAGTGTCATCGTGTTCATGCGGTGACCGATGCTATGTCCGGACAAGCGCGGGGCTGGAATCCGTCCCGCCACCCGGTCCCGCCACCTGGGAGGAACCATGGCCGACCCCCGCGAGCACGTGCTCACCGGCACCCGGGGCACGCTCGCCGTCCGTGAGTGGCCGCATCCGCGACCGCGGTACATCGCCCTCGTGGTGCACGGATACGGCGAGCACTCCGGCCGCTACCAGGAGCTGTCCGGTGTCCTTGGCGCGCACGGCGCGGTCGTCTACGGCCCCGACCACATGGGCCACGGCAGGTCGGCGGGCGAGCGCGTGGTCGTGGAGGACTTCGAGGACGTGGTGACCGATGTGCACGCCGTGGCCGGTCTCGCCCGTGCCGCGCACCCCGGGCTGCCGCTCGTGCTGATCGGCCACTCCATGGGCGGGCTGATCTCCGCCCGCTACGCCCAGCGGTACGGCGGCGAGCTCACCGCGCTCGTCCTGTCCGGGCCGGTCATCGGCGCCTGGGAGCTGCCGCGCCAGCTGCTCGCCCTGGACGAGATCCCCGACACGCCGGTCAGCCCGGCCGCGCTCTCCCGGGACCCGGCGGTCGGCGCGGCGTACGCGGCGGACCCGCTGGTCTGGCACGGCCCGATGAAGCGGCCGACGGTGGAGGCGTTCGCGCGGGCCCTGGACACCGTCGACAAGGGCGGCGGCCTCGGCACGCTGCCGGTGCTGTGGCTGCACGGCGACGACGACCGGCTGGTCCCGCTCGACGGGAGCCGTGCCGGCATCGAGCGGCTCGGCGGCACCCTGACCGAGCGGATCTACCCGGGCGCCCGGCACGAGGTGTTCCTGGAGACGAACCGGGCCGAGGTCTTCGCGGACCTGACGGACTTCCTGGACGGGGTGCTCACGCACTGAGCGGCACGCTCACGCGCCGAGCGGCACCGGCGCGGTTGTTTGCCCCGGTACGTCAAGGGCACCCGCGCCTGCATGGAGTGGTTGTGCGGCGCCGTCCGCGTGGGTGAGGACCCCGGGCCCTCCCTTCCGGCAGGCACGGGCGAGCCGGCCCCGCGGAACGACGCGGACGCCGAAGCCGTCCGCGCCCGCCGTCCGGCGATCACCCGGGGTCCGTCCCGCATCCACGGCGGCGGACGGACCCTCGGCGCGGGAGGCGGGACCGGCGAGGAGGAACGCACCGCACTGCTCCGTACCGCCAGAGACGACTTCCCAAGGAGAACCGCCGTATGACTGTCGTGAAGAGCGTCATTCCCGACTCGGCCCGTCAGATCACCGGAGAAGCGCTGCAGAGCACCCTCGTGGACCTTCTCGGGCTCTCCCTGATCGGGAAGCAGGCGCACTGGAACATCGTGGGACCGCGGTTCCGCTCCATCCATCTGCAGCTCGACGAGGTGGTGTCGGCCGCCCGCTCGTTCGCCGACACGGTCGCCGAACGCGCCGCGGCGCTCGGCGTGCCGCCGGACGGGCGCCCGGAGACCATCGCCTCGGCCTTCACGCTGCCCGGCCCCAAGGACGGCTGGGTCCGCGACGCGGAGGTCGTCGAGATCATGGTCGAGTCCCTGGAGGCGGCCGTCCAGCGGCTGCGCGAGCGCATCGACGCGACCGAGAAGCCGGACCCGGTCACCCAGGACCTGCTGATCGCGGTCACGGCCGAACTGGAGAAGCAGCGCTGGATGTTCGCCGCCGAGAACGTGGGCGGAGAGGACTGAACGGCGGCGCGCCCGCCGCCCGTCCGCACATCCCCCGGCGCCCGGATCCGCGGATCCGGGCGCCGTTGTCGCGTCGTACGCCTGTCGCGTAGTACGCCGTACGCCGTGCGCCTCGGGGCTCTGCGCTCTGCGCGATCCGCGCCGCACGGCCACGGCGGCCCGCGACCGTCACGTCCGTCACGACTGTCACGGCCGTCGCACCCGCCGCCGTCACCCGAGCGGCCCCGCCACACGGCGGCGGGCATGCGCGCCGGGGCCCGCGCGCCTAACGTCGAACGCGCACCCCCGTAGGGGTGCCCGGGACGCCCGGCGCCGTCCGTGGGCACCGGTTCGGCGTGGAAGGCCGGTCGGCCATGGGACTCACCGCAGTGCGCCGCCGCGATCACGCCGGTCCGCCGCCCGTCCGCACCCGCACCGGACGGCGGACCGGCGCCCGGCCCCCGTACGGCGGTCGCCGCCGGCCGGCTGCGTCCCGCGCGGGGCGGGCCTCGGCTCCGTCCGCCTCGTCACGCACGGACCCCGGCCGACGCGGCCACCCACGGCGCCACCACTCGACGGACCGCCGATGTGCGCACCGCGCGGGCGGTCGTACCCCTCACGAGGAGCACGGCATGACCTCAGCCGACCGGCCGCACCGGGGCCGCCGCACAATACGCCTGCGCATAGCGAGAGCCGACCCCTGGTCGGTGATGACCACGAGCTGTCTGCTGCTGGTGGGACTGGGGATCTGCGTGCTCCTCACCATGACGGCGGTCTGGGTCGTGCTGAGCCTGCTGGACCCGGACGCCTGGCCCTCCTTCGGCTCGACGCTCACCATCGCCGCGGGGGTCGTGACACTGGAAGTGATCCTGGGTACGGCGCTGGCGACTCTCGGCGCGTTCCTCTACAACCTGTCGTCGCAGTACGCCGGAGGCGTCCATCTGACGCTGGCCGACGACATCGCGGCGGCGGAGGCCGCGGGTGCCGCACTGCTGCCGGACGTCGGCCGTCTGTACCGCCGTCTCCAGGCCCGCCTGGGCTTTCCGCCCCCGGGCTGGGGCGCCCGGTACGTCGACTTCGCCGACCGCTGCGCCGCGACGGGCCGGCGACTGCGCCGCACCCGGCGGCCCGGCTCCCTCCGCCCCGACGAGCGGAGCTGCCCCACCGGCCGTACCGACCGCGATCACCAAAGCGGCCGGGACGACCCGGACAGCCGGGTGAAGGGGACCGTGTCCGGCTGACGGCCGACCGGTGCCGGCGGTCAGCCGCCGAGGCCGTCCGGGAGGTGCAGCAGCCGGGCGATCGTCCGCAGGACGCCGTTGTCGTTGTTGGAGGGCGCGAGGTGGCGGGCCCGCCCGATGACCTCGGGGTGGGCGTTGGCCATGGCGAACGACCACTCGGCGGCGTCCAGCATCTCCAGGTCGTTGAGGTAGTCGCCGAACACCACGGTCTGGGCGGGTGTGATCCCCAGGTCCTGCTGGAGCCGGCGCAGGGCGGCCCCCTTGCCGGCGGTGAGGTTCATGACGTCCACCCAGTGCTCGCCGGAGACGACGACCTGGTGGGTGCCGTCGAACGGCGCCAGTGCCGGCGCGACGGTCCGCTCGGCCGGCCCGAAGTCGAAGAAGGCCACCTTGATGATGTCGTCGTCGACGGCCGAGGCGTCCGCCACGACCTGGTGCCGTACGTAGTACTTGCGGACCTCGGCCAGGAAGGCCTCGTCGGTCCGCTCCACATAGGCCGCCCGCTTGCCGCAGACCACGGCGCCCACGTCCGCTCCCCGCGCCGCGAGTTCCCGTGCGGCCGCGACGAGACGGGTCACGGCGGACGGCTCCAGCGGGTCGGAGCTCAGCTCCACGCCGTCCCGGACGACATAGGTGCCGTTCTCCGCGATGAACACCATGCCCTCGTCGTTGCCGGCGAACTGCTCGGCCAGCGTCGCGTACTGGCGGCCGCTGGCGGGGCTGAAGAGCACGTCGCGTCGGCGCAGCTCGGCCAGGACGGGCCACAGCCCGGCGGGAACGCGCTTGGCGTCGTCGAGGAGCGTGCCGTCCATGTCGGTGACGACCAGCCGTATGCCGGCGGGTTCCGCGGGCCGGTCGGAGGCGGTGCGCAGGGGCGAGGGTGTGCTGGGCATGTCCGCTTTTCTGCTGGTGTTTCTGCTGGTGTTTCTGCTGGTGTTTCTGCTGGTGTTTCTGCTGGTGTTTCTGCCAGTGGCGCGGCGGGGCGCCCGGATGCGGTGCGGGGTGTCGTACGGCAGGGCCCCACCCTACCGGGTCTTGGTAAGGACTCCTTCCTTGACCCTGGCGGGCCGGTTCCGGCCGCTGCGCACCGACCGGTTCCACCGTTTCCCGGGACGGAGTGATCATCGGGCGGCACAATGACGGCGACGGCCGCGGGGCCGCTGTCAGCGGCATTCCACACAGGCAGGAGCGCAGACGTGAGCGAGAGCCACAGCCCGTCGAACGGGTCGCCGAGACCGGACACCACGGTGGCGCACAACGCGCGCGTGTGGAACTACTGGCTCGGCGGCAAGGACAACTACGAGGTCGACCAGCGGGTCGGCGATCACGTCGCCGGAATGTTCCCGGTGGTCCGGGACGTGGCCCGCGCCGACCGCGAGTTCCTCGGGCGGGCGGTGCGCTGGCTGACCGCCGAGCGCGGGGTGCGGCAGTTCCTGGACATCGGCACCGGGCTGCCCACGGTCGACAACACCCACGAGATCGCACAGCGCATCGCTCCCGACGCGCGGATCGTGTACGTCGACAACGACCCGGTCGTTCTCGCCCACGCCCGCACCCTGCTGACCAGCACCCCCGAGGGCGCCACCGCCTACCTCGACGCCGATGTGCACGACCCGGAGACCATCGCCGAACGCGCCGCCGAGACCCTCGACTTCGGCCGGCCCGTCGCGGTGATGATGCTCGGCATCCTGAACTTCGTCCTGGACACCGACAAGGCGCGCGACATCGTCCGCCGGATCATGGCCGCGGTGCCCTCCGGCAGCTTCCTGGTCCTGACCCATCCGACCTTCGACGCCGATCTCGGCGGCGAGGGCAACGTGGCCGCCATGGAGTTCTGGAACCAGAACGCCACCCCGCCGATCACCGCCCGCTCCCGCGCCGAGGTCGCCTCCTTCCTCGAGGGCCTGGACCTGGTCGAGCCGGGGCTGGTGCCGTGCTCGCGGTGGCGGGCCGACGGCTCCCCCGCCGTGGTGCCGCAGTTCGGCGCGGTGGCCGTGAAACCCTGACGCGGGCGGTTCGGCCGGGCGGCGGGCGATGATGCGGGAGCCGTACGGGGCCGTGGGCCGGCGGCCGCGGCGGTCGCGTCGCCCTCGCCGCCGGCGCCGGGATGTGCGACCGGTCACGCGCCGGGACGTGGGGCCGGTCACAGTCCCGGAAGCAGCAGGTCCGAAGCACGCATCCTTGAAAGTATGATCAAGCAATGTCTGACATGACCGAGACCACGCCCGGTTGGCTGACCACCGAGGAACTGGAGTCGGCGCGCGCCCGGATGCCGATCCTGTACGTCGAGGCGGTACCGGTGCGTGTCGACGACAGCGGCGAAGTGACCAGCATCGGCCTGCTGTTGCGCATCGGCCCGGACGGAACGGTCAGCCGGACCCTGGTGTCCGGCCGGGTGCTGCACCACGAGCGCGTGCGGGACGCCCTGCTGCGCCATCTGGAGAAGGACCTCGGCCCGGTGGCGCTGCCCCGTGTGCCGGCCTCCCTGCAGCCCTTCACCGTCGCCGAGTACTTCCCCACGGCCGGTATCACGCCGTTCCACGACCCGCGTCAGCACGCCGTGTCACTGGCCTACATCGTCCCGGTCGCCGGTGACTGCCGTCCCCGCCAGGACGCCCTGGACCTGGTCTGGTTCACTCCCCAGGAGGCCCTCTCCCCCGCGGTGCAGAGCGAGATGCCGGGCGGGCACGGGGTACTGCTCAAGCAGGCACTGGCGCACGTCGGTCACATCTCCTGACCGCCGCCCGCCGCAGGGCCCCGGCCCGGACGTCCGCACCCGGCGGGGCGGACCGGCATCCGGCCCCGTGGGCGGGATCAGCCCGCGGCGCCGTTCTTCGCGGCGAGCACGATCTGGGTCTGGGTGGTCTGTCCCACGAGCCGGTCCTTGTCGTCCCGCAGGTCGGTCTGCACGACGATGAGGGTGCCGCCGACGTGCAGGGGGCGGGCCGTGGCGTGGACCCGTCCGGAGGTCACCGGCCGCAGGAAGTTGGTCTTGGACTCCACCGTGGACGTCCCGGCGCCCTGCGGAAGGTTGAGATAGGCGCAGACGGCGCCGACGGAGTCGGCCAGCGCCATCAGGGCTCCGCCGTGCAGGACTCCGCCCGCGGTGCAGGCCTCCGGGGACCAGGGCAGGCTTCCCACGGTCCGGTCGGGAGCGGCCTCGTGGAGTTCGACGCCCAGTCGTGCCGCGAAGGGCATGGCCGCCAGAAGGGCGGCGGGATCGGGGGCTGCCGTCTCGGAAGGGGGCATGGTGTGCTGCCTTTCGGGGTCGGGTACATGCTCCCGGACACACGACGGTGATCGTCCGGTGCGCCAACCGCCAGTGTGACAGCCTTCGTTGGGAGAGTCCCGGCCAACGGGCGGAAGAGGTTCACCCGTCGAGCGGTGCGCTCGCCTCGAGGCCGAGGACGTTCCACGCAACGAAGAGGGAAGTCCCACGCAAAGAGGGGAAAAGGGAAAGGGTCTTCACGGGCTCTCGCCCGCGAAGACCCTTCGCGCTGTCGGGACGGCGGGATTTGAACCCACGACCCCTTGACCCCCAGTCAAGTGCGCTACCAAGCTGCGCCACGTCCCGTTGCCTGCTTGACCTGGGGTTTCCCCCGGCCGAACGTGCAGCAAAACCATACCGTACTCGGGCCGGTGGTCGCGCACCCGTTTCCCGGTCGTCCCTTCGGTGTCCGGCGGCGCGTCAGTGCGCGGTGAACACTCCCAGCCGGGGATGGGCCTCCTGCAGGCGGGGCGGGGCCGCCTGGCGCCAGGAGTCGGCAAGGATGTCCCGCAGCTCCTCCTCGTCGTCCAGCGCGGCGAGCCGGACCCGGATCCAGGCGAACTGCGCCTCGTGGCCGGCGACCCAGAACTTCTCCGGCTCGGCCAGGACCAGTTCGTCGCGTTCCTCCCTGGGGCAGCGCACGGCCATGGACGTCTCGTCCTCCGGCAGGGTGGCGAACATCTTCCCCGCGACCCGGAACGTGGGCATGCCCCAGGCGAGCTTCTCGGTGGTGTCCGGCAGGGACAGGGCGATTCGGCGTACGTCTTCTGCGTCCGGCATGCACCGCACCGTAGCCGCTGCCACCGACAAGCAGGAGGAGCGTCCGTCACCCGGTGGCCGCGGCGGCGCCCAGGCGCTTGTAGTAGAGCGTGGTGGGCCGCAGCGCGCCGGCCGGGTCGGCGGCGTAGTCCGGGATCACGCCGGCCTGGATCCGGCCGGCCGAACGGTAGAGGTGCTCGGCGGGGCTGCCGGTCTCGGTGTCCAGGTGCAGCAGGGTGATGCCGGCCGCGGCGGCCGCGTCCTCGGCGGTGGCCAGCAGGCGGCGGCCGCGGCGGGGGCGAGCGGGGCGAGGAAGCCGACCGAGGCGCCGCCCGCCACGGCGTCGGTCAGCAGCACGGCCAGGTCCTCGGCGCGTGCGGTGAGCTCGTCGGCGTTCAGCGGATGCACGGCCACGGACACGGCCGTCTGCTCGTTTCTCATGATCCGGAACGCTGTCCCCGGCTGATGACGGGCGTGTTACGTGCCAGCCGCCTCGGCGAGCGCGTCGAGCACCGGACGGATCAGCGGGTGCTCCTCCGCCCCGCGGCGCACGGCGGCGAAGACCCGGCGGGTGGGGGCCACGCCGTCGACGGGGCGTACGACCACACCCGTGAGATCCATGTCACGCAGGGCGGAGCGCGGGACGAGGGCCACGCCCGCGTCGGCCGCGGCGAGCGCCACGACGGCGCGGAAGTCGTCGGAGGAGTGTTCCAGACGCGGCTGGAATCCGGCGTTCTCGCAGGCCAGGACGACCACGTCATGGCAGGGGTTGCCGGAGTAGGGGCCGATCCAGGGGTCCTTGGCCAGCTCGGCGAGCGGGATCCTGGCGGCCTCGGCCAGCCGGTGGGTCACGGGCAGGACCGCGTCGAACGGCTCGGCGTACAGCGGTACATGGGTCAGCCGGGGGTCGTCGGCGGGCGGCGCGCCCCGGTACTCGACGGCGACCGCCACATCGACCTGCCGGTCCATCACCATCGGCAGGCTGGCGTCGCCCTCCGCGTCCAGGACACGGATGCGGATGCCGGGCGCCGTATCCGCCAGGCGGGCCACCGCGGGGGCGACGACCTGGGCGATGCCGGTGGCGAAGGCGGCCACGGTGACGGTCCCGGCCTTGCCGGAGCCGTACGCGGCGAGCTCGGCCTCCGCCCGCTCCAGCTGGGCGAAGACCGCGTGGGCGTGGCTGAGCAGGATCTCGCCGGCCTGGGTGAGCCGTACCCCTTTGGCGCTCCGTTCGACCAGCCGGTGGCCGGTCTCCTGTTCCAGGGCCGTGAGCTGCTGCGAGACGGCGGAGGGGGTGAGGTAGAGCGCGGCGGCCGCGGCCGTCAGCGTGCGGTGGTCGGCCACCGCACGGAGGATGTGCAGCCGCCGCGCTTCAATCATGCGAGTGATTATCGCAAGGTGTCCGACAGGCCGGACTCAGTCCTCCAGGCCGGCGCGGGCGGCGGCGAAGGCCTCCACGGCGCGGTTGACGTCGTCGGTGGAGTGCGCGGCGGACAGCTGCACCCGGATGCGTGCCTCTCCTCGCGGCACGACCGGGTAGGAGAAGCCGATCACGTACACGCCGCGCTCCAGCAGCAGTTCCGCCATCCGGCCCGCCTTGGCCGCGTCGCCGATCATCACCGGCACGATGGGGTGGTCGCCGGGGAGGATGTCGAAGCCCTCCTCGGTCATCCGGCGGCGGAACAGGGCGGTGTTCTCGGTGAGCCGGACCCTCAGGTCGTCCGCGGACTCCAGCAGGTCGAGCACCTTCAGGGAGGCCGCCGCGATCACCGGGGCGAGCGTGTTGGAGAACAGATACGGCCGGGAGCGCTGCCGCAGCAGGGCCACGATCTCGGCGCGGGCGGCGACATAGCCGCCGGAGGCGCCGCCGAGCGCCTTGCCGAGGGTGCCGGTGACGATGTCCACGCGGTCCATGACGCCGTGCAGTTCGGGGGTGCCGCGTCCCTGGGGGCCGACGAAGCCGACGGCGTGCGAGTCGTCGACCATGACCATGGCGTCGTAGCGGTCGGCGAGGTCGCAGATCTCCCGCAGCGGCGCCACATAGCCGTCCATCGAGAACACACCGTCGGTGACGATCAGCTTCCGGCGTGCCCCGCCCTCGGTCGCCTCCTTCAGCTGCCGTTCCAGGTCCGCGAGGTCGCGGTTGGCGTAGCGGAAGCGGCGGGCCTTGGACAGACGGATGCCGTCGATGATGGAGGCGTGGTTGAGGGCGTCGGAGACGACCGCGTCCTCGGGTCCGAGCAGCGTCTCGAACACGCCGCCGTTGGCGTCGAAGCAGGAGGAGTACAGGATGGTGTCCTCCTGGCCGAGGAAGGCCGACAGCCGGGCCTCGAGTTCCTTGTGCACCTCCTGCGTCCCGCAGATGAAGCGGACGGAGGCCATGCCGTAGCCCCAGCGGTCCAGGGCCTCGTGGGCGGCGGCGATCACCTCGGGGTGGTCGGCCAGGCCGAGGTAGTTGTTGGCGCAGAAGTTGAGGACCGGGCCGGGGCGTCCGCCGGCGGTCACCTCGACGGTCGCGGACTGCGGGGTGCCGATGACGCGTTCGGGCTTGTGCAGACCGGCGGCACGGATCTCGTCGAGGGTGGCGCGCAGGTCGTCGCGGACTGAGGTGAACATCGAGGACTCCGTCAGGGGTGAGGGGCGAAGGGGCCGGAAAAAGGGGCGCCGGAGGCGGGCCAGGCGGGGAATCAGACGGTCCAGTCGAGGATGATCTTTCCGCCCTTGCCGCTCGCGGCGTCGGCGAAGGCCGCCTCGAACTCGTCGTAGCCGTACCGTCCGGTGATCACGGGCGTGAGGTCGAGGCCGCCCTCCAGCAGCACCGACATCGCGTACCAGGTCTCGAACATCTCACGGCCGTAGATGCCCTTGATGGTGATCATCGAGGTGACGATCCGGGCCCAGTCGACCGGGAACTCCTGGGAGGGCAGGCCGAGCAGGGCGATCCGGCCGCCGTGCGTCATGTTGGCGATCATGTCGCGCAGGGCCTCGGGGCGGCCGGACATCTCCAGGCCGATGTCGAACCCCTCGCGCAGACCGAGCGTGCGCTGACCCTCGGCGATGGTGGTCCGGGAGACGTCGAGCGCGAGGCTCGCACCGATCGTGCGGGCCAGTTCCAGCCGTTCCTCGCGCACATCGGTGATGACGACGTTGCGCGCGCCCGCGTGCCGTGCGACGGCCGCGGCCATCAGGCCGATCGGGCCCGCACCGGTGATCAGCACGTCCTCGCCGACCAGGGGGAACGACAGGGCGGTGTGCACGGCGTTGCCGAACGGGTCGAAGATCGCGGCGACATCGAGGTCGACGGGGACACGGTGCACCCAGACGTTGCCGGCGGGCAGGGCGACGTACTCGGCGAACGCGCCGTCGCGGCCCACGCCCAGCCCGATCGTGGCCCGGCACAGATGACGGCGCCCGGCCAGGCAGTTGCGGCACTTGCCGCACACCAGGTGGCCCTCGCCGCTGACCAGGTCGCCGGTCTTGATGTCGGTGACGTCACGGCCGACGTCGACGACCTCGCCGACGAACTCGTGCCCGACCACGAGCGGGGTGCGCACGGCCTGCTGCGCCCAGCCGTCCCAGGCCTGGATGTGCAGGTCGGTGCCGCAGATGCCGGTCCGCAGGACCTTGATCAGCACATCACCGGGTCCTATGGCGGGCTCGGGGACGTCCACGAGCCACAGCCCGGGCTCCGCCTTCTGCTTGACCAGCGCCTTCACTGCTACGACTCCTGTGGGTCGGGTCCCGGATCCGGGCATGCCGAAAGAGACCCGCGTCCGGGGAGAGGAGTGGATTCGCACAGCAATCTGCCGCACGGCGCCGCCCGTGGTCCATCGAGGATTTCTTAAGCGCGGCCACAGTTCCGCTTCACGCCGTGTCCCTGGCCGTCCGGCAGCCGTCCGGCGCTCAGAGCAGGAAGCCGTCCTCCTCCAGCCGGGGGGCGAGTTCCGCCGCGGCCGCCTTGATGGTGCGCAGCCCCTCCCGGCCCCACGGCCGCGGTACGACGTCGACGACGCACACCGTGCCCAGCACCATCTGGGTGCTGTCGATGAGCGGGGCGCCGAGGTAGGAGCGGATGCCGAACTCGTCGACGACGGGGTTGCCCGCGAAACGCGGGTAGTCGCAGACCTCCTCCAGCACCAGCGCCTTGCGCCGCACCACGACATGCGGGCAGAAGCCGTGGTCGCGGGGGAGGCGTCGGCCCACTTCGCGCCGGGTTCCGCCGCCACCGGTGTCCGGGTCGGTGTCGACGGTCAGGACGTCGCGCTCGGGCCGGTGCAGCCCGGCGAAGAACTGCCCTTGCTCGTCGAGGAAGTTGACCATCGCATACGGCGCCCGGGTGAGTCCGGCGAGCCGGTCGGCGAAGGCGTCCAGGGCGGGTATGGGACGCTCCCCGAGGCCCAGTTTGCGCAGTCGCCGGGTGCGGGCGGGGGCGTCCTTGTCCTCGGGGGTCAGCAGCAGGCGACCGGCCGGACGCGGCGGGTCGTAGCTCATGACCGGGCTCCGTCGCTGTCGGCGTATGTCATGTGCGGGCTCCGTGGCGGGTAGGCGTGGGCGAGGAGATACCGGACGAGGGCGAGCAGCGTCTGAACGCCCGAGCTGGAGATACGGGCGTCGCAGGTGACGATGGGGATCTCCGGGGCGAGGTCGAGGGCGGCCCGCACCTCCTCGGGGTCGTAGCGGTAGGCGCCGTCGAACTCGTTGATGGCGACGATGAAGGCGAGACCGCGCTGCTCGAAGAAGTCGACGGCCGCGAAGCAGTCCTGCAGCCGCCGGGTGTCGGCGAGGACCACCGCGCCCAGGGCGCCTTCGCACAGCTCGTCCCACATGAACCAGAACCGTTCCTGCCCGGGCGTGCCGAACAGGTAGAGCACATGCCGCGGGTCCAGGGTGATGCGGCCGAAGTCCATCGCCACGGTGGTCTCGACCTTGTTCTCGACACCGTCGAGGCTGTCCGTGGCCGCGCTGGCCGTGGTGAGCAGTTCCTCCGTGCTGAGCGGGGCTATCTCGCTGACTGCGCCGACGAAGGTCGTCTTGCCGACTCCGAACCCGCCCGCCACCAGGATCTTCAGCGCGGTGGGAAAGGGGTCGGAGCCGTCCTGGCCGCTGCCCCGGCCACCCCCGTGGCCTCCGTACTCAGAGCTGTCGTCGTAGTCCATCGAGCACTGCCTCCAGAAGGGCCCTGTCGGTGAGGTGTTGGTGGTACGCGGGGGGCTTGGTGGTGAGCGCCCCGCAGTCGACGAGGTCGGACAGCAGCACCTTGGTCACCGCGGCCGGCAGTTTCAGATGGGCGGCGACCTCGGCGACCGGGACGGGGACGCGGCACAGGTCGAGCGCCTGGCTGTGCTCGGGGCCGAGATAGCCCAGTGGCGTCACCCCGGTGGCCATCACCTGCGACATCAGGTCGAGCGCGATGCTGGGCCGGGTGCGCCCGTCGCTGATCGTGAAGGGGCGCACCAGCCGTCCGGCCGCGTCGTCGAGCCAGGGCCCGTCACCGGCCGTCGCCGCGCTCAAGACCGCAGCGCCGGACGCTCGGCGGACTGCTGCCGGGGGGCGGTGACGAGATAGGGGCGGACGCTCTTGACCAGCATCGCCATCTCGTAGCCCAGGACCGCCGCGTCGGCCTCGCGTCCGGCGAGCACGGCGAGGCAGGTGCCGGAACCGGCGGTGGTGACGAACAGCAGGGTCGAGTCGAGTTCGACGACGACCTGCCGTACGTCGCCGCCGTCACCGAAGCGGACGCCGGCGCTGCGGCCGAGGGAGTACAGGCCGGAGGCCAGGGCGGCCATGTGGTCGGCGCTGTCGTGGTCGAGGCCGTGGACGGCCTTCACCAGCCCGTCGCAGGACAGCAGGACCGCGCTGGTGGTGTGCGGCACACGCTGCACGAGACCGCTCATCAGCCAGTCGAGGTCGGAGACCTGACGGGTCGGCGCATCGCTCGCCATGGTGGATCGACTCCTTGGGGTACGAAGGTCTGCGGAGGCGCTGGGGACGGGAGGCGGGGTGAGGACGGACGACAGTCCGGTCATCCGGCTGGGGCACTCCCGTCGTACCGGGCAGAGGGCCGCGCCTCGGTGGTCGGGTGCGGTGCGTCCAGCGGTCCGTCCAGGGACGGCGGGAGCACCGGGGGCGCCGGGCGCACTGCCTCGCCGGAGAAGTGCGGCTCGTGCGAGCGGGCGGACTCCTCGGCGGCCGACTCCCGGTGGTGCTGGGCCTCGGCGAGTCCGATGCCGCGCCGGAAGGCGGCCATCAGCCCGGGGTCGTGGCCGGCCGTGTGCTCGGAGCCCTGGCGCGGCACCGGGCCGTCGCGCAGCTGCGGCACGATGTGCTCCTGGGCGCGCCGCCGGGGCAGTCGCGGTTTGTCCATGGTCCCCCGGGGCTCTTGCACCGCGCCCGCACGCGGCACGGGCGGCACACCTTCGTGTGCGGCCAGGGCGGCCCGGTCCTCGGCACGGATCCCCGGTACGGCCTTGGCGGGATTGGCCCGCTGCTCCCGTGCCCCGCGGCGGGGCAGGGGGGCCGGGCCGCCCTCGGTGGCGCGCGGGACCGGTACGAGCGGTCCCGGCGGGGCATCACCTCCGGTCGGGGTCGCCCGTGGTGTGGAGGCCGACGCCGCCGGAGCCTGGTAGGGCGGGAGCGGATGCGGGGCGGCGGGGGCGGGGGCGGACGGTCCGGGTGCGCTCGGGATGCCGCTCGGTGGCTGCGGCGACACGACCGGAGGACGTCGTCCGGCGTCCGGTGACGCCCCCTGCGTGTCCTCCGGTACGTCACCGGGTTCGTCCGGGGCGGGCCCCAGAAGGGTCTGCGGCACGACGAGGACGGCCTGGACACCGCCGTAGATGTTGGTCTGCAGCCGGACGGTGATGCCGTGCCGTTTGGCGAGCTGGGAGACCACGAACAGCCCGATACGGCCGTCGGCGAGCAGGCCGGCGACATCGGCCTGCTCGGGGTCGGCCAGCAGGGCGTTCATCCTGGCCTGCTCGTCGACCGGCATGCCCAGGCCCCGGTCCTCGACCTCCACGGCGAGTCCGGAGGTGACGAGGTTGGCGCGCAGCAGCACCTGGGTGTGCGGGGCGGAGAACACCGTGGCGTTCTCGATGAGTTCGGCCAGCAGATGGATGACGTCGGCGACGGCGTGGCCGCGCAGCCGACCGTCGATCGGCGGGACGAGCTTGACCCGCGAGTACTGCTCGACCTCGGCGATGGCGGAGCGCAGCACCTCGGTCATGGAGACGGGGTTGCTCCACTGACGGCGGGAGACGGCGCCGCCGAGGACGGCGAGGTTCTCGGCGTGGCGGCGGATCCGGGTGGCGAGGTGGTCGACGTGGAAGAGGCCCTTGAGCAGGTCGGGGTCCTCGATCTCGTTCTCCAGCTCGTCGAGGATGGAGATCTCGCGGTGCACCAGGGACTGCAGACGCCGGGCGAGGTTGACGAAGACCTCGAGCTTCTGTTCGCTGCCGGCGCGGCTGGACAGCCGGGCCGCCTCGACGACGGCGGCGACGGCACCGTCGTGGGCGCGGGCCAGGTCGGCCGCGAGCAGTTCGAACTCGTCGGCGTCGTCCGGCGGTCCGCCGCGCGTCCTGCGCTGGGCCGGGGTCTCGCCCTGGCGCAGCGCGTCAACGAGGGTGCGCAGGGCGGCCTCGCGGCGCGCGGTGGCGCGGCGCAGCGCGTCGATCCGGTCGTGGACGGACCGGGCGGCCCGGTCGGCGGCGACGGCGGCGGTGGCGACGCCCGCGAGCGTCACACAGAGCGCCCCGGCGAGCACGCCCCAGAGGGTGGGTCCGGGGTGTGTCCCGGTGGAGCGCACGGTGAAGAGCACGGCGGCACCGGCGCTCAGGGCGACCGCGGTCGGCGGCAGCACCGCCAGACGCAGCAACTGGGGCCGTAAGGGGGTCTCGGGCAGCGAGGGGACGGTGCGGGCGACCGGCCGCCCGTGCCGTCCGCCTTCACGGCGGTCGGTGCGGGCGACCGGTGCACGGAGGTGAGACATCTGTTCCTCGTACTGGTCCGTCGGGCCTGTGTGCTCGCGCGTGGGGCACGAGCGGGCATGCGCCATCGCTGTGCCGGCCGACGGAGACATGCGTACGGCCCCGCGTCGCCCGGCGGACACTCACAGTAGTCACGGATGCCTCATGTGCGGCGGGCTGTTGAAAAATCACCCGGCGATCGTCCTGCTCTGGTATGAGAGCCCGTACGGCAGTCCAAGCCCTCCATGACCCTTCATACCACCGACCCGAAAGAAGCCGATCCCTCCTGGTCAGAACCGGTCACGAACGGACGGCGAGGCCCAGGGGCCCTCTGCTCCCCGATGCCTTCGCCCGTCCGCCGACCACCCGTTCTCGCCTTCGCCGGAACGGTCCCGGGTCCGTCGCTGCCCTTCCCGGTGCCCTCCGGACCGTCACCCGCTGTATCGATCCTGCGCCACCCCCACGCCACCCCACGCCACCCCGCGCCACCTCACGCACCACCACGGCTCGGCCGCCCCGTTCGCGGCGGCAGGCGTGTGTGCTGCCATGCGCTTGTACGAAGAGGAACTTGTACGAAGAGAAGCCTGTCTCCCGCCTCAACAGCTCGTTTCCGGTACACCGGCCGACATCGCCGGGCCCCTTTCCTCGGACACGGCGGACACGGCTGACACAGCCGGGAGCACATCGGCGTGTTGATTCCCGGCAGCCCTCAAGCAGGGCACGCACGCGAAAGGTTCCGGCCCGCCTCAGGGCTTCGGCGCGAAACACGAACAGACGAACAGGCGAACGAACAGGAGGAAGCCGCCGCTGCCCGAGAAGGCTCTCGTACAGGATGCGGGCAGGTCAGGCCTCGTCCGTCTCGGACAGGACCTCAGCGATCACGCGGGTGGCGAAATTGCGGTCGTCGGTGAGGCGATTGATGTGCTCCGCGAGCAGGAAGGCGGTGGCCTCCAGGGGAGTCATCTCGTCCCTGGTCCAGTCTCCGTACTGCTTGCGCCACAGGCTGGGGCTCAGACCGGTGCCCGCGGCGATGACCAGGCCGGCCATGGTGGGAATGGTCTCGGGGCGGACGCTCCTGGGCATCATGCGCATCGTGGCCACGAGGTCGGGCACCACGTACTCGATGACGTCCTTGCCGTGGTCCTCGTAGGCCGCCCGCAGCCACTGCATGAACATGAAGATGAGGGTGCACGTGCCGTCCAGCATCTCGTCGACCCCCTCGGGGCCCAGGGACGCGGCGAAGTGGTCGAGCAGCGCCTGCTGGTCGGGATCGGGCTCGGTCCTGCCGTCGTAGACGGCTTTGAGCCGGGAGTCGATCATCATGAGCGCTGCGCTCACATCCCCGACGGGAGCATGCCGGGGGTCGCAGGTCGATGACACAGGAGCCTCCTCGTCTGACCGCGACGGGCAGCGCGGCGTACCCGTACCTTAGACCGCCAAGGAGGCAGGAATCCGGCGAATCCGTGAAAGGCTTCCCGGACAAAAGCCGGACAGAGCGGCGGGCACGAGGAGAGGGCCGCTCACCTGTTCCCCTGTTCCCCGGAGTCGGTCAGGAGCCCTCTTCGAGCGCGGACCGAAGAGCGGTGCACGGCTCAGCGCCTCGGTGCCGCAGCTCCTCCGCGCTCCCCCATGTCCACGGACGATCAGTCCTCGCCGGCCGGCTCGAGGCCGTGTGCCGTCTGCAGAGCAGGCTCCGGCACCGGCCACCTGCGGGTCACCGGTTGCGACACGTCCCGCCACCACGGTCGCGAGGGGATCTCACCGGCGGGCTCGAACGGCCGGCCCGGAGCCGGCAGGGCGACCGTCTGGCCGACCGCCTCGGCCGCGGCCAGCGTCCACTCCCCCGGCTCCGCCCAGGGGTGGAAGGAGAGGTTGAACGTCGCCCAGTGGATCGGCAGCATGACCCCGCTCGGCCGGCCCTGTTGCAGGTCGAGGTGACTCTGGACGCCTTGTGAGGGATTCATGTGGATGTCCGGCCACGCGCCCGGCAGCGGCGCGGAATCCGTGCGGTCCTTGGGCCACCAGTCGGAGTACGCGCCGATCTGGATCATCGTCGCGTCGAACGGACCGTGCTCCGCGCCGATGTCCTTGAAGCCGTCGAATTGACATCCTCCCCGGCCTGAAGGCCGGGGATTCCCGCCTGCTCCCACCGGATGGGTGAGGGCTTCGGGTGGGTTCCTGCTTCACGGCGCTGTGCGGGCAGGAGTGCCCGTCTTACCTGCGCTCCACAGGCTGTCACCGCCAGTCCGGCGGCCCTGGCGACGTTGACCGCCGCGTTGATGTCCCGGTCCAGGACGGCCCCGCACGCCCGGCACGTCCAGGTGCGGACGTGCAGCGGCTTGGGGCCGTCCTTCACCCCGCACACGGAGCACACCTGAGACGTGGGCTCGAAGCGGCCGATCCGGATGAAGGTGCGCCCGTACCGGGCGGCCTTGTACTCCAGCATGCTCACGAACGCCGACCATCCGGCGTCGTGCACGGCTTTCGCGAGCCGCGTGCGGGCCAGGCCCTTGACCGCCAGGTCTTCCACGGCGATCGCTTGGTTGTCGCGGATCAGCTTCGTGGAGAGCTGGTGGTGGAACTCGCGGCGTGCGTCGGCGACACGGGCGTGCGCCCGTGCGAGGCGGATCCTGGCCTTGTCCCGGTTGCGGGAGCCCTTCTGCTTGCGGGACACATCCCGCTGGGCCTTCTTCAGGCGCTCGGCCCGGCGCACAAAGCGCGGGCTGTCGATCTTCGTGCCGTCGGAGAGGACGGCGAAGTGCCCAAGCCCCAGGTCGATACCCACCTCGGGCGTCGTCTGCGGCAGCGGTTTTTCGGGACCGGTCTCGACGACGAAGCTCGCGAAGTACCGGCCCGCCGCGTCCTTCACGACCGTGACCGAGGACGGAGTGGACGGCAGCGTGCGGGACCACTTCACCCGCACGTCGCCGATCTTCGGCAGGCGCAGCTTCCCGCCCGGCGTGATCGACCAGCGGGCGTTGGCGGTGAACCGGACCGCCTGCCGGCTGTCCCGCTTCGACTTGTACCGGGGCGGCCCCGTCTTCGGGCGCTTGCCTTTCAGGCCGTCGAAGAAGTTCCGGTACGCGGCATCCAGGTCCCGCAGCGACTGCTGCAGCACGACGGCCGACACCTCGCCGAGCCACGCGCGCTGCGGAGCTTTCTTCGCCTCGGTGATGAGCTGCTGGGACAGGTCCCCGGTCTTCGGCAGCGGCAGCCCCTGGCTGCGGGCGGTCTCCCGGGCGCGGAGCGCATCGTTGTAGACCACCCGCGCACACCCGAACGCCTTGGCCAGCGCCGTGCGCTGACCGGCGCTCGGGTACAGGCGGAAGCCGTACCGAAGCTGCATGTACATCAGCGTACATCAAGTGATCGCTTGCGTGTACCTTGGCGTACATGAGCGAAGAACCGATCGACCTGTCCGTGGCCGACGCCCGACGCCGGTTCGCCGACGTCCTGAACGCCGCTTCCGCACGAGGCCGCATCACCTACATCACCTCCCGGGGGCGCCGCGTCGCGGCGGTCGTCCCCCTGCCCGTGGCCGAGGCCGCCGAGCGCAGCAAGGAGTGACCGGGAGCCCTCAAGCCAGAAGCCGCGGCGCTCCGCGCCGCAACGATCTGGTCGGCTTCACCCCCCGGGCTGAAGCCCGCAGCACTGCCGACGATTCCGGTAGCCGGTGTCGCCGCTGTGGTAGATCCGGTGTTCCTCGCCCGCGACGACCCAGGAGGCCCAGAGGGTGTGCTGGGGGTTATGCAGGGCGCGTCCGCAGAAGTGGCGGGCCGGGGTGGCGGTGAGGGTGAGACCGCCGACCCTGGTGGACTCGTGCCAGTCCAGTTCGCGTATACGGGTGGTGCGGACGCCCCAGTGCTCCAGGTGGGCGCCGACGCCGAGCGGTACCGCGAAGACGGTGTCCGTGCCGGCCAGCGCCTTGACGGCGGGCATGTCCAGGTGGTCGTAGTGGTCGTGGGAGATGACGACGACGTCGACCGGGCCGAGCGCGGCCGGCGGCAGGGGCAGCGGGTGCAGCCGCCGGGGGCCGGCGAAGGGGAAGGGGGAACAGCGCTCGCCCCACACGGGATCGAAGAGCACCCGTTGTCCGTCCAGTTCCGCGAGCACGCTGGAGTGCCCCAGCCAGGTCAGCCGCAGCCCGGTGGCCGCGGGGCGGGCCAGGTCGGCGAGCGTGGTGGCGTGCACGGGAATGGTGCCTCGCGGGGTGCGGAGGGCACGCTGCTCCTTGTCGAGCCAGAGCTTCACGAGATCGAGCATCGAGCCGGAGGGCCGGGTCCGTGCGGGGCCTCCGGGATTCTGGAAGGCTCCGTCCTTGAAGTGGGGCGACCGGCGGATGCGCGCCATGCGCTCTCCGTCGGGGTCCGCTCCGAATGCCGCGGGCCGCAGGGCGCGAAGCCCGGAGCTCAGAGGACGGAATCCTGCCAACGATGCCTCCGGTGGAGTCGGTCGGACCGTCCATTATGCGGGGCTCCCCAGGATGGAGGATCCCCTCGGCAGGCCGATGTCACATGAGCGCCGCCTCGTCCGTCGTACCGGTGAGGGCACCCGCGCGGTGCCGACGAAAGCCGGTGTACCGACCGATGGACTGGAGGTGGCCGTCCATGGCCCGCATCTCGCTCACTCCGCCCCGCACCCGTTTCTTCCGTGGTGTGGAGTGGTACAGCAGGCGCGTCTACGGCAAGGTCCTCGACCCGCTCCGGGCGCTCGCGCACAACACGCGGGTGTTGTGGACCTATGTGCGCCTGGAGCAGTCGGTGGCGAAGTGGAACAGGCTCGACACCGATCTGAAGGCGCTCGCCGAGATGACCTCGGCCGCCGCGATCGGGTGCTCGTGGTGCATGGACTTCGGCTACTGGGTCAACCGGGAGCGCGGCATGGATCCCCGCAAGGTGCAGGACGTTCCCGTGTGGCGGGACAGTGACGCCTATACGCCGCTGGAGCGCGACGTCATGGAGTACGCCGAGGCCATGACGGCCACGCCGCCCACCGTGGACGACGCCTTGGTCGCCCGGCTGCGCGACCGGCTGGGCGAGCCGGCCCTGGTGGAGCTGACGGCGATGGTGGCACTGGAGAATCTGCGCTCGCGCATCAACTCCTCCCTCGGCCTGACCAGTCAGGGCTTCAAGGATGCGTGCGAGGTGCCGGGAGCCGTACCGGGCGCGAATGCGAACGGGGTTGCCGTGCGGGAGTGACGCGTGAGGCCGGGTCTCGTCCCACCCTGGTGAAGCGGCGGCCGTGGCGAGGTCGTCGTGGGGCGAGACCGCCGTGACAGGGACAGGGAGTGCGTGAAAGGGGTGCGGCATGTTCTCCCGCGCTCGGCCCGGCGCCGGGCGGGCGAGGTGCTCGTCCGGGAACCGGGCCGGGCGCGGGAGACGCCGGACGCGGCGGCCGTCAGGCCACCGCCGCGATCCGCATTTTGATCTCCTCCGGCGACAGGGTGCCCTTGGGCTTCACATGGTCGCCCGAGGACTCGCCGCGCAGCCGGCGGCCGATCCACGGCACCAGGTACTCGCGCGCCCAGTGCACGTCGTCGCGGCGGATCTCCAGCGTGCCGCGCGGCGGCATCGGAGGCCAGGGCTGTTCGGGGTCGGCCGGGACGTCGATGCCGAGGACCTGGCCGGCGCGCAGTGCCACGCGCGTGTGTCCCTCGGGTGAGAGGTGCAGGCGGTCGTCGTCCCAGGCACGGCGGTCCTGGACGCTCTTCAGCGACCACAGGTCGAGCACCGGGCAGCCGTAGCGGTCGGCGATGGCCCGCACATGCCCGTTGTAGGTGGCGATCTTGCCGCGCAGGTGCTTGAGCAGGGGCACGCCCCGGGTGTCGAAGCCGGTGGTCACCATCACGGTGCCCGCGGCGGCGGTGAGCCGGGCGACGGCCTTCTCGAAGCGCTCGGCCACGTCGTCCGGGTCGCCGCCGGGACGGATGAGGTCGTTGCCGCCCGCGCAGAACGAGACCAGGTCGGGGGCGAGTTCGATGGCCTTCGGGACCTGCTCCTCCACGATCTGGTCGAGCAGCTTTCCCCGTACGGCGAGGTTGGTGTACTGGAAGTCGCCCTCAGGCCGCCGATCGGCGAGCAGTACGGCAAACCGGTCGGCCCAGCCGACGAACGCACCGTCGGGGCCGGGGTCGCCGACGCCTTCGGTGAAGCTGTCCCCCACTGCCACGTACGACCCGATCACTGGTCTGTTGTCGCTCTTCGAATCGTCTGCCATATCAGCCCATGATTCACCTTCGAATGTGACCTACGCGACCGTAGGCAGAGGTTGACGGACGGTGAGATTAGCCACGGCACGTCCGTCGGTCACCCCTGGAACGGGCCGGCCGTCAAAGGTGACGGCCGGCCTCGGCCAAGGGGAGGGCGGCGGCCGTCAGCCCAGGGTGGCGCCGCGCGCGCGGAGGTAGGCGACCGGGTCGATGTCCGAGCCGTAGTTCGGCGTGGTACGGATCTCGAAGTGCAGGTGCGGGCCGGTCACATTGCCGGTGGCGCCGGACAGGCCGACCCGCTGCCCCGTGCTCACGCTCTGGCCGGCCGAGACGGAGATCGACGACAGGTGGGCGTACTGGGCGTAGTGGCCGTCGTTCAGCCTGATGACGACCTGGTTGCCGTAGGCGCCGCCCCAGCCCGCGGAGACGACCGTGCCGGCACCGACGGCCCGGACCGGGGTGCCGGTCGGGACGGCGAAGTCGACACCGGTGTGGTAGCCGCTGGACCACCTGCCGCCGGCCACGCGGTAGCCGGTGCCGACTCCCTTGCCGGCCACCGGGAAGGTGAAGCCGGTGGAGACCCTCTCCGCGGTCTGGGGGGCCTGCTGCGCCTTCGGGGCCGAGGACAGCTCGGAGGCGGACTTGGAGGTGAGCTTGAAGGAGGGCGCGGCGGACGGCTTGGAGGACGGCGTGGAGGAGCCGCCGGACGCCGAGGACGTGGGCGCCTTGGCGGTGCCGGCCGACGCGGCCCTGCCGTCGAGGACGAGCTTCAGGCCCGGGTGGATCAGCGACGGGTTGTCACCGACGGCCTGGCGGTTGTCCGCGTAGAGCTTCTGCCAGCCGCCGCGGATGCCGTGCTCGTCGGCGATCGTGGAGAGGCAGTCGCCGGTCCGGACGGTGTAGATCCGTACGCCCGTGCTCTCGGCGGCGGTGTTCTTCCCGGTCACCGGCTTGGCCGCCGGCACGGCCTGCACGGCCTTTTCCGCCGCGGAGTGCGCGGGGGCCGCGTGCGCGCCCGTCGCCGAGACGAGCGGGAGGGCGAAGGCGGCGCCACCGGTTCCGGCGGCGAGGAGGGAGCGCGTGAGACGACGGGTCTTCGGACGACGGTGCTTACCCTTCGCGGGCATGGGGCATTCCTCTCCGGCGCCTGCGAGGTGAGCTGTCGGGTTCGGGCTGGAGCTGCCCGGCCGCACAACGCGGCTTCACCCCGAGCCTGTTCCGGAGAACCGGACCAGGCGGTGAATCGTGGGTCCCCCGCTCCTGCCGTGCACGGGTGGGTGTGCGGGTCCCCGGACGGCGGCAGGACTCGGCGTCCGTCCGGATCGGTGTGGACCGTAGGCGACCGGCACGCACAGGGACAAGCAGATGATCCCCTTTTCCTCGCCTTTCGCATGATCCATCACGGGGACCGGCCATCACACCGCGTGAATTCGATCTTCTGTCCGCCCCTCAAACCGCTGGATGCACAACGGGATTACGTGGACACGGCAAGAAACGCACCGTCACCACTGTGAAACGTGTCACGCGAGCGGCTTCAGCAGGCCTTATTTAGGGGCAAGTTCACCGTAAATGCGCAATTCAGACAGAAGGGTTAGACGCGACAGAGACGGATGACTGTCGCATCGACATCGCCCCGTAGCCCGGTGCGCATCCCGTGGTGCAGCAGCACGGCCCCCCGGTGCACCTCCCCGGTCTCCCGGCAGACGTACGACGCCGCCGGGTCGAGGCCGCGCAGCCGCAGCGGGGGCGGAGGCTCGCCGTAGTGCTGTGCCTGGAGCCAGGCGAGGACGACGGTCTCGTCCCCGAGGACGTACTGCACCGCGCTCAGCCCGCCGTGCGGGGGCCGCAGCCGGTACAGGTCGCCGCGCTGGACCACGGGCCGGATCTCCTTGTAGAGGGCGATCCAGTCCCGCGCCTCGGCCAGTTCCTCCTCCGTCCACCGGCTGAGGTCGCCGCCCACCCCGAGCACCCCGGCCATGGCGCTCACGAACCGGAAGCGCAGCCCGCTGACGCGTCCCGACAGGACGTTCGGGCTGTCGGTGACCCAGGCGGCCATGACCCGTGCGGGGTGGAGATGACTGAAGCCGTGCTGGATGGCGAGCCGGTCGAGCGGATCGGTGTTGTCGGAGGTCCACACCTGGTCCGTACGGGACAGGATGCCGAGATCGACCCGGCCGCCGCCGCCCGAGCAGGACTCGAAGGCCACCCCCGGGTGCGCGGCCCGCAACCGGTCCAGCAGGGCGTACAGCGCGCGCACATGGTCGACCCACAGGCGCTGCGGGTACGGGTCCCCGGGCCAGCCCGCGTCGGTGAAGCAGCGGTTGAAGTCCCACTTCACATAGTCGATCGGGGTGCCCGAGAGCAGTCCGTGGAGCTGTTCCCACAGGTACTCCTGGACATCCTCGCGCGCGAGGTTGAGCACCAGCTGATGGCGGAACTCCGTCCGCCTGCGTCCCGGTTGGTACTGCACCCAGTCGGGGTGCGCGCGGTACAGGTCGCTGTCGGGGCTGACCATCTCCGGTTCGACCCAGATGCCGAACTGCATCCCGAGGCCGTGCACATGGTCGGCGAGCGGCTTCAGACCGCCGGGGAACCGGTCGGGGTTGGGCCACCAGTCGCCGAGTCCGGCGCGGTCGCCGGTGCGGGCGCCGAACCAGCCGTCGTCGACCACGAACAGCTCCACACCGATCTCCGCCGCCCGCCGCGCCAGCTCCCGCTGCCGTTCCTCGCTGATGTCGAACCCCGTGGCCTCCCAGGAGTTGTAGAGCACCGGCCGGTCCCGGTCCGCGTCCGGGACGACGTACGTCCGCTGGTAGGCGTGCCAGGCGCGGCTCGCGCCGCCGTGGCCGCCGTCGCTCCACAGCCCGGCGAAGACGGGGGTGGTGTACGACTCCCCGGGCCGGAGCATCAGCAGCCCCGAGTCGTCGTGTCCGGCGCCCCCGGTGATCTGCACGCGCGCGTGGGGGAGCTGGGCGACGGCGATCCGCCACGACCCGGACCAGCCCAGCGCGCAGCTGTAGACCTCGCCGTGCTCCTCGGTGGCGTCGGTGTCGAGGGCGACCCAGGGCAGGTGCTGGTGCCCGGTGTGGCCGCGGCGGCTGCCGAGGACCTTCTCGCCGTAGGTGAGGTCGGTGCGCACCAGGCGGGACTCGGCGGCCCAGCGGCCGTGCAGCTGGGACAGCCGCCAGCCCTCGCGCTCGGGCAGGGTCCAGGTGGCGGAGTCGGCGCGCAGCAGTTCCACGGCGTCGGGCCCCTGGTTGTCGAGGGTGACCCAGCGCTCGACGACATCGCCGCGCATGCGGTAGTGCAGGGTGATGCGCAGTCCCGAGTCGCGGAACCGTAAGCACAGTTCGTCACCCTCGTCCCTGCATGTCTCGTATGTCTCGAACGTCCACTCGGTGCCGCGTCGTTCGGCGGTGCGTACGGACAGCGCGGGCCTCACGAAACGGGGGCCGCCCTCGACCGGGTACTCCTCGTGCCCGTCGAGCGGGGATTCGAAGGGGTGGTAATCGGGCAGCGGGCGGGCGGCCAGGGCCTCGGCGTCGGCGAGCCCGATACGGGGACCCCAGTGCAGATGGAGCAGTTCGCCGTGCGCAGTGAGACGGAGGGCGTAACTGCTCGTGGGACCGGTCAGCAGCCAGGTGCGGCCGTCGTCGGCGGTCTGGAGCATGCGTCCCTCCTGTCGGAGCCGGACGGATCAGCGCAAGCACGGACATCATCCGGGCGGAGCGGCGCTCGGGCAACGGTTGTGGACAACTCATTTGCCCAGGGAAGCCATGTCGTATGGTCGAAGCCGCGCCCGCTGACGAGCCGTGACGGCGGGGCCGACAGGGAGGAGTTCCCGTGACGCAGCAGGTCCCCTCTACCGAACCCGAGCTGGTCGGAGTGCGCAACTTCCGCGATGTGGGCGGGCTGCCGACCGTGGACGGCCGGCGGGTGCGTCGGGGAGTGCTGTTCCGCAGCGGCCATCTCGCGCACGCGACCGAGAAGGACGCGGCGTTCCTGGGGTCCCTGGGCCTGCGCACGATCTTCGACTTCCGCAACGCGGCCGACAAGAAGCTGGAAGGGCCGGACATCGAGCTGCCCGGTGTGCGGAATGTGAACCTGCCGCTGAGCGACCCGGCGGACGGTGCGGAGTTCTGGCGGATGGTCCGCGACGGCGACCTCGACCAGCTGCGCGGCATCCTGGCCGACGGCAAGGGCGTGAACCGGATGATCGCCTCCTATCGGACGATCATCAAGGAGCGCACCAGGGAGCACTCCCAGGTGCTGCACGCCCTCGCCGAGGACAGCGTTCCGGTCCTGATGCACTGCGCCGCGGGCAAGGACCGCGCGGGTCTGTCGATCGCGGTGACCCTGCTCGCCCTGGGTGTGGAGCAGGACGCGATCGTCGCGGACTACCTGGAGTCGAACGCCCCGCACCGCCGTTACAAGGTGCGCCGCAGCAGCACCTCGGCCTCGGCCTACTCCCCCGAGGTCATGGAGCTGCTCGCCCCCCTGTTCGACGCGCGCGTCGAGTACCTCATGGCGGCCCTGGAGACCATCGAGGAGACCTGGGGCGGCGTCGACCCCTACCTGGAGCGCGGACTGCGGCTGGCCCCCGAGACCCGGGAGCGGCTGCGCGAGCGGCTCCTGGACTGACCTCGCGCGGGGCCGCCCGGAGCCGTCACCCGGCGCCGACCTCGAACAGCAGCCAGATGAACCCGGCGACGAGATGTCCGACAACGGTGTAGACGACGAGCCGGACCCACAGGGCGCGCGGGAACTTCTCTTCCAGGTTGCTCATGGCCTCTCTCCGGTGAGGTGCCCCAGGCACAGGGCGGTCGCGGGGCTTTGCAGCAGGGTGTGCACGAACAGGAGCTCGACCCCGTCGGGGTCCTCGGCCGCGATGCGGTGCGGGGTCAGGGAGTCGTAGTGCGCGCTGTCGCCCGGGGCGAGCAGATGCGCGCCGTCCCCGAGGCGCAGCCGGAGGCGCCCCTTGAGGACGTACAGCCACTCCTCGCCGGGGTGCACCCGCACGATGTCGCCCTGGGAGCCGTGGGGGACGCGGACCCTGAGGGCCTGCATGCCCCGCCCGGAGGCGCCGGCCTGCCAGTACGTCCAGCCGCCGGCCCGTGTCGGCTCCATCTCGTCGGCGTGGACGACCGCGTCCCGGCCGACGGCCGTCTCGCCGAGCAGTTCGGAGACGGTCGTACCGTAGACGCGGGCGAGCGCGAGCAGCATCGGCAGCGAGGGCTGGCGCCGGCCCGTCTCCAGACGGGAGAGGTGGGCGGGCGACAGCCCGGCGGCGCGGGCCGCCGCCTCCAGGGTCAGGGAGGCACGGCGGCGCAGCGCGCGCAGCTGCGGTGCGACGGCGGGCAGGTCCTCGACCGGCCCCGCCGAGGGCTGGGACTCGGGGGAGCTCACTCCTCCATTTCAGTGACGGCTTTGTCCAGGAGGCAAATCTTTTGCCCCAGAGGCAAGGCGCGGCAGATGACGCTCACCGGTGGGCGACCGCCTGCTTGACCAGTGTTTTGCCGAAGTCCCACATCAGCCCGCCCTCGTGGGCGTCGTCCATCACGGCGGTGAAGGCGTCCATGAACCGGTCGACCTCCGCCTCCCCGATGATCAGCGGCGGGATCAGCTTGATCACCTCCAGGTGGTCGCCGGAGACCTGGGTCAGAATACGGTGGCGCTGCAGCAGCGGGACGACCACCATCTGCGCGAACAGCCCCTTGCGGGCCGCCTGGAGCACACTCCAGCGCCCGCGCAGCCTCAGCGACGCCGGCCGGCCGAACTCGATGCCGATCATCAGGCCCCGGCCGCGTACGTCGGCGAGCAGCTCGTAGCGGTCGACGAGCGCCGCCAGCCGGGATTTCAGCAGCTCGCCGGTGGCCCGGGCGTTCGCGACGATCTGCTCGTTCTCGATCACCGACAGCACCGCCAGCCCCGCCGCCATGGCCTGGGCGTTGGAGCCGAAGCTCGCCGAGTGGACCAGGACGCGGTCGATCGACGAGTAGACCTTCTTGAAGATCCAGTCCTTGCCGAGGGTCGCCCCCACCGGCACATAGCCGCCGGAGAGGGCCTTGGCCACGCACACCAGGTCCGGTTCGACGCCCTCTTCGTGCTGATGGGCGTAGAAGTCCCCGGTGCGGCCGAGGCCGGTCTGCACCTCGTCGGCGATCAGCAGCGCCTTGTGCCGGTGCAGCAGCTGCTGTGCGGCGCGCAGATAGCCGGGCGGGGCCTCGTGCACGCCCTTGCCCTGGATCGGCTCGACGATCAGGGCGGCCACGTCCCCCTTGCGCAGCTCCCGTTCGAGTGCGTCGAGGTCGCCGAGGGGGACGGCGGTGTCGGGCAGCAGCGGGGCGAAGCCGTCGCGGAAGCCGTTCTCGCCGTTGACGGACAGGGAGCCGGTGGTCAGGCCGTGGAAGGCGTGCTCGCAGTAGAGGATCCGCGGCTTGCCGGTCGCGCGGCGGGCGAACTTCAGCGCGGTCTCCACCGCCTCCGTGCCGCTGTTGCCGAAGAACACCCGGTCCAGGTACGGGCTGTGGGCGAGCAGCCGTTCCGCCAGCAGTCCGGGCAGCGGCGGGCAGTCGAAGCGGGTCAGGTCGGCGAGCTGGGCGTCCAGCACGTCGTGCAGCGCCTTGCGGACGACGGGGTGGTGCCGGCCCAGGCCCATCACACCGAACCCGGAGAGCATGTCCAGGTAGTCGTTGCCGTCCGCGTCCCAGAAGTACGCGCCCTCGGCCCGCTCGTAGACCTTGTCGAAGCCGATGGTGCGCAGCATGCGCGGCAACTGGTGGTTGAGGTGTCGGGTGTGCAGCTCGTAGCGTTCGGCTCCGCGCTCGGACAGGAGTCTGCCGAGGTCGAACTCCGTGGTCATTCGACGTTCTCCTTGACTGCCGTGACGGCTCCGGCCTGTTTGCTGACGGCCAGGCTCGCGCTGATCCGTCCGGCGACATCGACCGGGGTGAGACCGATGTCGGCCAGGACCTCCCCGCGCCGGGCGTGCGCGAGGAACTGCTCGGGAATGCCGAACCGCCGCAGTGGTACGTCGACCTCGGCGTCGCTCAGGGCGAGGGCCACCGCGGCGCCGACGCCGGCCGCGCGGCTGTTGTCCTCGGCCACGGCCACCAGGCGGTGCGTGCCGGCCAGGCCCGGCAGCGCCGGGTCGACGGGCTTGACCCAGCGCGGGTCGACGACGGTGCAGCCGATGCCGCGTGCCTGGAGCAGCTCGGCGGCCTGCAGGCACACGGAGGCCATCACCCCGACGGCGACCAGGAGCACCTCGGGCCGCTCGTCCCGGTGCAGGACGTCCATGCCGCCCACCCGGTCGATCGCCGGGATCTCCGGGCCCACCTGTTCCTTCGGGAAGCGGATCAGTGTCGGCGCGTCGTCCACGGCGACGGCCTCGCGCAGCTGGGTGCGCAGCTGGCCGGCGTCGCGGGGAGCGGCGATCCTGAGGCCGGGGACGACCTGGAGCACGGACAGGTCCCACATGCCGTTGTGGGAGGGCCCGTCGGTGCCGGTCACACCGGCCCGGTCCAGGACGAAGGTGACCCCGCAGCGGTGCAGGGCCACGTCCATCAGCACCTGGTCGAAGGCGCGGTTGAGGAAGGTGGCGTAGACGGCGACGACCGGGTGCAGCCCGCCGGTCGCGAGGCCCGCCGCACAGGCGACCGCGTGCTGCTCGGCGATGCCGACGTCCCACACCCGGTCCGGGAACCGCTCGGCGAATCTGCCGAGTCCCACCGGGTGCAGCATGGCGGCGGTGATCGCCACGACGTCGTCCCGCTCCTCGCCGATCCGTACGATCTCGTCGCCGAACACCGAGGTCCAGGACGGGCCGCCGGCCGGGGCGAGAGGCGCGCAGGTGCGCGGGTCCATCGCCCCGACGGTGTGGAAGTGGTCCTCCTCGTGGGCGAGGGCGGGTGCGTAGCCGCGGCCCTTCTCGGTGATGCAGTGGACCAGGACGGGGCCGCGGAAGCGTTTGGCGCGGCGCAGCGCCGACTCGACGGCGCGGAGGTCGTGCCCGTCGACGGGACCGAGGTACTTCAGCCCCAGGTCCTCGAACAGGCCCTGCGGCGCGAACACGTCCTTGAAGCCCTTCTTCGCGCCGTGCAGCGCGTCGTAGAGGACGTTGCCGACGACGGGGGTGCGCTGCAGGACGTTCTTGCCCCAGGCCAGCACCTCCTCGTAGCCGTTGCTGGTGCGCAGGGCGGCCAGGTGACGGGCGAGACCGCCGATGGTCGGCGCGTAGGAGCGCTCGTTGTCGTTGATGACCATGATCAGCGGCCGGTTCCGGGCGGCGGCGATGTTGTTGAGCGCCTCCCAGGCCATGCCGCCGGTCAGTGCGCCGTCCCCGACGACGGCGACGATGTGCCCCTTCTCCCCCTGCACCTGGCGTGCCTTGGCCAGTCCGTCGGCCCAGCCGAGCGCGGTGGAGGCATGGCTGTTCTCGATGACGTCGTGCTCGGACTCCGCGCGCGAGGGGTAGCCGGACAGTCCCCCCTTGCCGCGCAGCTTGGAGAAGTCCTGGCGCCCCGTCAGCAGTTTGTGCACATAGCTCTGGTGGCCGGTGTCCCACAGGATCCGGTCGACCGGTGACTCGAAGACCCGGTGCAGTGCGACGGTGAGTTCCACCACCCCCAGGTTGGGCCCGAGGTGACCGCCGGTCCTGCTCACCGCTTGCACCAGGAACTCACGTATCTCGTCGCACAGTTCACCGAGTTCCGCCTCGGACAGCGCCTTCAGGTCGCGTGGTCCCCGGATTCTCTCCAGAATGGTCACTCCGGTCCCCCTCTCGGTCCGCGCCGCTCTACTGACTCACTGTCACTGTCGGGGTCCCCGCGGCGGTGGAGCCGCCCGGTGCGTCCCCGCTCCGCTCCATCCGCCGGGCGAGTTTCATGGCCTCCTCGATCAGGGTCTCCACGATCTTCGACTCCGGAACGGTCTTGATCACCTCTCCCCTGACGAAGATCTGCCCCTTGCC
>NZ_BAAAHG010000040.1:0-57669 GCF_039525155.1 Streptomyces thermoalcalitolerans
GCAGGGCAGATTACCCACGTGTTACTCACCCGTTCCCCCCGCACCCGCGCCCGCCGCGGCTCCGCCGCCCGGACCCTCCGTCTCCGAGCCGGCTCCTGTCGCCCCCGAGGACGACATCCCGGAGGACGACGACCCGGACCTCGACGAGTCGGCCCTCTCCGGCCCCGAACTGATCATCCGCGAGCTGGGCGCGACGGTGCTGGAGGAGTACACGACGGAGTAACGGAGCGCCGGAGCGAGGGGAGCGGGGAGAGAAAGGAAGAGAAGGAGAAGCAGGGGAAGCAAGAGGAGCAAGAGAGGCAGAAGGCGCAAGGGGAGCACAAGGAGCCCCCGGGTGCCGCCGTCTTCCGCCCGGCTCGGAGGAACGCACAACTGTGCCGCCCCCACTCCTTCGGCGGCCCGCACAAGGAGCCTCGGACCGCTGCCGTTAGGCTTCACCTCGTGAAGGTCCTCGTCATCGGCAGTGGCGCTCGCGAACACGCCCTGTGTCATTCCCTGTCCCTCGATCCCGCCGTCACCGCGCTGCACTGTGCGCCCGGCAACGCCGGCATCGCCGAGGTCGCCGAGCTGCACCGGGTCGACATCCTCGACGGCGCGGCCGTGTCCGCGCTGGCCGCCGAGCTGGGCGTCGACCTGGTGGTCATCGGCCCCGAGGCGCCGCTGGTCGCCGGAGTCGCCGACGCCGTGCGCGAGGCGGGCATCCCGGTGTTCGGTCCCTCGAAGGAGGCCGCGCGGCTGGAGGGCTCCAAGGCCTTCGCCAAGGACGTGATGGCCGCGGCCGGGGTGCCCACGGCTCGGTCGTACGTCTGCACGACGGCGGAGGAGGTCGCCGCGGCCCTCGACGCCTTCGGTGCGCCGTACGTCGTCAAGGACGACGGGCTCGCCGCCGGCAAGGGTGTCGTCGTCACCGACGACCTGGAGGCGGCCAAGGCGCATGCGGCGGCCTGTATGGGGGTACCGCCCGCGCCGTCCAGGCAGCGGGGGAGCGTAGTGATTGAGGAGTACCTCGACGGGCCCGAGGTCTCCCTCTTCGCCATCACCGACGGCGAGACCGTCGTGCCGCTCCAGCCGGCCCAGGACTTCAAGCGGGCGTTCGACAACGACGAGGGCCCGAACACCGGCGGCATGGGCGCGTACTCCCCGCTGCCCTGGGCCTCCCCCGATCTCGTGGACGAGGTCCTGCGGACGGTGCTCCAGCCCACGGTCGACGAGATGCGGCGCCGGGGGATCCCGTTCTCCGGCCTGCTCTACGCCGGACTCGCGATCACCAGCCGGGGCATCCGCGTGGTCGAGTTCAACGCCCGCTTCGGCGACCCCGAGACCCAGGTGGTCCTCGCCCGTCTCCAGACCCCGCTGGCGGGCGTTCTGATGGCCGCGGCGACCGGCGACCTCGCCCACCTCCCGCCGCTGCGGTGGAGCGACGAGGCGGCCGTCACCGTGGTCGTCGCCGCGCAGAACTACCCCGGCTCCCCGCGCACCGGCGATCCGATCACCGGCCTGGAGGAGGTCGCCGCGCAGGACGCCCCGCACGCGTACGTCCTGCACGCCGGCACCCGGCGGGACGGCGACACCGTCCTGAGCGCGGGCGGCCGCGTGCTGTCCGTCACGGCGACCGGCAAGGATCTCACCGAGGCCCGCGACCGCGCGTACACCGCCGTCTCCCGCATCCGTCTCGAGGGCTCCCACCACCGCTCGGACATCGCGGCACGCGCGGCGGCGCAGGCGTAACCCGGCACCCGGCCGTGCGCCGGGACGGCCCGGCGTCCCCTTCCGCGCCGGCCTTCCTCCCGGCTTTCTGTGCCGGCCTTCCCGCCGGCCTCCCGCAGAGGCTGCTCTCCCCGGGCTTCCAGGCCCCCGGCCCCGCCGGGGGCCTTCTGGTCGCCGCACGGTGGTCGCGTCGGCCGGAGCCCTTCCCCAAACCATTCCATCGGGTGGCCAATAGGCCATCCGGCTGACGCGGGCCGGACCCCGCCTCTAGGGTGCCGCCCAGGCGGTCCGGCACTTGGCCCATCGGCATTGCGATGCCGGTGACGGGTGCCACAGTGGGGGAGTGGACAGCATCAGGACAGTCGGGAGGGGGTGACGTCCGGTCGTGACCGGTATAGGTGGGGGGGAGGTCGGTGCGCGGACCGCGCGCTCCCGGGCCCTCGCCGTGCTGCGGGTCCGCAGCCGGGCGCTGGCCGTCGCCCTGCTGCCCGCTGCCCTCGCCGTGGTCCTGTTCGTCGGCGGCCCCACCGGCCATCTCCTGGGCGGGGGCTGGGACCTCGTCCGCTGGGTGGTGGCCGCCGTGGCGGTCGTCGTCCTGCTCCTGGCCCTCGGCGTCGGCCTGGTCGTCGTCCGGGCCCGCCCCGCCATGAGCCCCACCGTCCCGATACCGGAGGAGTCGGCCCCGGACCTGTACCGCCTGGTGCGCGACCTCGCCGCCCGTCTCGAGGTGCCCGCCCCGTCCGCCATAGCGCTCACCCCGGACTGCGACAGCTGGCTGGAGGACCGTACGCATCCCGCCCACGGGCCTCCCCCGCGCACGGACCGCCCCGGCGAGCCGAAGGCCTCGCGCGGCGCGGCCCCGGTCCGCTCACGCCGTACGGCGGAGGCCCCCGTTCTCGTCATAGGCTCCCCGTTCCTGTGGTGGATGCGCGTCGGTGAGCTGCGGGCCGTGCTCGCCCCGGTCGTCGCCGGTACGGAACTCTCGGTGCAGCCGGACATAGCCGCGGCCCGCCGTTTCGTCCGCGGCCTGGACGCGGCGGTGGCCATCGCCTCCGCGCCCGCCGGCCGCCGTCTCCCGCTCCGCGCGGTGTACGCGGGGCTCGGCTGGGTGGCCCGGCTGCTGCTGCGCGGCTGCCGGGAGCACGCGGCCGAGATGGAGCGCGGTGTGGCGGCCGCGGCCGCCGAGCGTGCGCAGGTGGTGGACTACGGGCTCAGGATCGTCGCCCAGGAGCAGGTGGGCCTGGCGTACGCGGGCTGGGACCGGCTGCTGACCCGGGTCGCGCTCCCCGCCTGGCGCATGGGCCGCTGGCCTTCCCGGCTGGACGCGGGGGTCGTCGCGGCGCTCACCGAGCTGTCGCGCCGCGACCGCCTGGCCGAGAGCTTCACCTCCCGGCTCGGCGAGCGCCCCGCCTGCGATCTGCTCGAAGAGCCCGGTTCCGTCGACGAGGCCGCCTCGCTGCTGGCCGCGCGGCTCTTCCACGGCGGTCCGGCCGAGCGCGGCCCCGACTGGTCCCCGGTGGACTGGCGGGAGTACCCGGACGAGGTCGTCGACCGGAAGTGGCGCACCGACGCCGCCCGCCTCCACCGTGTCCTGGACGCCCTGGGCGTCCGCCGGGCCTCCGACTCCGCCGCCGATGCGCACGGACCGACGCTGGCCCGGATACTGGAGCACCTGTCCGCTCCGCCCTCGGCGTCCTCGGCGTCCTCCACCCCCACGGCCTCCGGGCCGGGAGGATTCCCCGCCGGCAACCCCGGCTCCGCCCCCTCGGACCCGTCCTCCGCGGAAACCGCCCCCGCCGCACCGGACGAGGGCGCCGGCCCCGGCACCGAGCGCGGCGCCGCCCTCGTGGCGGGCCTCAGCGCCGAACTGGCCCGGGAGGAGCGCGTCGCCCCGGCGGCGTGCACCGGCCCGCCGCCCGCCGCACCCGCGTGGGACGAGGGCTCGCTGCCCCTCTTCCCGCTCGAACCGCCCCGCACCGGCCGGGAACTCCTCGCCGACCACGTCACCGCGATGGTGTGCTGCGCCGCGATGGACACCGCGGGCGCCACCCCGGGCCTCGACTGGCTCGACGGCCCCGCCCTTCTGATCAACGGGGAGAAGGCCGCCGACCTCGCCCCCCGGGTCCTCGCCCTGGTCGAGAACGGCGATCCGGCACCGCTGCGGACCTGGCTGATCGACTCGGGCATACGTCTGGAAACGCCGATAAGGCTGGTCTGACCTGCGTCCATGCCGAGTCCGTGACCGTATGACCGGACCCTCTGCTTCCACTTTCGGCCAATTCGCAACGAATAGTGACAGCATGCGTGCGTCATGTGATGTGCTGGGATCGCCGACGCACGTGGCAAACGCGTCCGACATACGACACGACCGCCACCGACAGACCCGCACCGCCGCACAACGGACCACGGGGGCATGGCAAGGGAGGGGAGACGGGCATGGGACCGCAGCGGATCCGCCGTTGGGAGTCGGGAGCACTCGCACACGCCGTGACGGATCCCTTCGGGCAGGGCCCCCTCCCCTGGCTGCGCGGCAGGGAGATGTACTTCGACGACACCGGCCGCCTCGTCCCCTGGTATGTCGACCCGTCCCCGCAGACCCTGCCCGGCACCTCCCGTGTCCCCGCCCCCCGCTCCTCCGACGGGGGGCCCCGCTCGGCCGACGACGTCCACCGGCAGATCAAGGGCTTCATCTCCACCGACGCCGTGGCCCCCGGCGAGACCGTCGACTTCCACATCACGGTCGACCCGCCCCAGCAGTTCGGCGTCGACGTCTACCGCATCGGCCACTACGGCGGCGACGGCGCCGCCAAGATCACCAGCAGTCCGCGTCTGCCGGGCATCGTCCAGCCCCCGCCGCTGACCGCCGACCGCACGGTCTCCTGCCACCACTGGTGGCTGTCCTGGCGGCTGACGGTCCCGTCGTACTGGAACGTCGGCGCGTACGTCGCCGTCCTGACCACCGCCAACGGCTACCGCTCCCACATCCCGTTCACCGTCCGCGACGACCGCCCGGCGGATCTGCTGCTGGTCCTGCCCGACGTCACCTGGCAGGCCTACAACCTCTACCCGGAGGACGGCCGCACCGGTGCCAGCCTCTACCACGCCTGGGACGAGCAGGGCCGTCTGCTCGGCGAGGACGAGGCCGCCACCACGGTCTCCTTCGACCGCCCCTACGCGGGCGCGGGCCTGCCCCTGCACGTCGGCCACGCCTATGACGTCATCCGCTGGGCCGAGCGCTACGGCTACGACCTCGCCTACGCCGACGCCCGCGACCTGCACGCCGGTCGCGTCGACCCCACCCGCTACCGCGGTCTGATCTTCCCCGGCCACGACGAGTACTGGTCGGCCGCCATGCGCCGCACCGTCGAGCGCGCCCGTGAGCACGGCACCTCGCTGGTGTTCCTGTCCGCCAACACCATGTACTGGCAGGTGGAGCTGGGCCCCTCCCCGTCGGGGGTCCCCAACCGCCTGCTGACCTGCCGCAAGCGCCAGGGCCCCGGCCGGCCGGTGCTGTGGCGGGAGATCGACCGCCCCGAGCAGCAGCTGCTGGGCATCCAGTACGCCGGCCGTGTCCCCGAGCCGCACCCGCTGATCGTCCGCAACGCCGGCCACTGGCTGTGGGAGGCGACGGGGGTGAAGGAGGGCGAGGAGATCGAGGGCCTGGTCGCGGGTGAGGCGGACCGTTACTTCCCGCGCGTCCCGCTGCCCGAGTACCTGGACCGCATCCTGCTCGCGCACTCCCCGTACACCGACAGCCAGGGGGTCCTGCGCCACCAGGACACGTCCCTGTACCGCGCGCCCTCCGGTGCCCTGGTCTTCGCCTCCGGCACCTTCGCCTGGTCCCCGGCCCTGGACCGCCCCGGCCACGCCGACGCCCGGATCCAGCGCGCCACCGCCAATCTCCTGGACCGCATCTGCAAGCGGGACTGACCCGCTGCGCCGGCCCTCCGTCCGATACGGGAGAATCAAGGGCATTGGCCAGAACAGCGGGGAGGAAACGTGTCCGGATTCGTTGAGAAGCCCGAACCGCTCCAGGTTCCGGGTCTGGTGCATCTGCACACCGGCAAGGTGCGCGACCTGTACCAGAACGAGGCGGGCGACCTGGTGATGGTCGCCAGCGACCGCCTGTCCGCCTACGACTGGGTGCTGCCCACCCAGATCCCCGACAAGGGCCGCATTCTCACGCAGCTGTCCCTGTGGTGGTTCGACCAGCTCGCCGACCTGGTCCCGAACCACGTCCTGAGCACCGATGTGCCCGAGGGCGCCCCCGCCGACTGGGAGGGCCGCACCCTGGTCTGCAAGTCCCTGCGGATGGTCCCGGTGGAGTGCGTGGCCCGCGGCTATCTCACCGGCTCCGGCCTGGCCGAGTACAACGAGTCCCGTACGGTCTGCGGCGTCGCCCTGCCCGAGGGCCTGGTCGACGGCTCCGAGCTGCCCGGCCCGGTCTTCACCCCGGCCACCAAGGCGGAGGTCGGGGAGCACGACGAGAACGTCCCCTACGAGGAGGTGGCCCGCCGGGTCGGCGTGGAGACCGCCGCCCAGCTGCGCCAGCTCACCCTCGCCCTCTACAGCCGTGCCCGGGACATCGCCCGCGACCGGGGGATCATCCTCGCCGACACCAAGTTCGAGTTCGGCTTCGACGGGGACACGCTGGTGCTCGCCGACGAGGTCCTCACCCCGGACTCCTCCCGCTTCTGGCCGGCCGACCAGTGGCAGCCGGGCCGTCCGCAGCCGTCGTACGACAAGCAGTTCGTCCGTGACTGGCTGACCTCCGCCGAGTCCGGCTGGGACCGCACGAGCGAGCAGCCCCCGCCGCCGCTGCCCGAGCGGATCGTGGAGGCGACCCGGGCCAAGTACGTGGAGGCGTACGAGCGGCTGACGGGCACGAAGTGGTCGTAGGACGGCCGTAGACGGCCGTCAGGAGACACAGGCGCAGGACGGCCGTAGGAGACACCGGCGCAGGACACGAACAAGCCCCCGGCGAGAGCCGGGGGCTTTGTGCTGGAGCGGACGACGAGGCTCGAACTCGCGACCTCAACCTTGGCAAGGTTGCGCTCTACCAACTGAGCTACGTCCGCGTCGCGCCGTGGCGCGAGGCCAACTATACCCAACCTCGCTCACGCGCGAGACGCACCGCCGCATGACGGTTCTCCGCTCCCAGCTTGGTCATGGCCGACGACAGATAGTTCCGTACGGTCCCCGGCGACAGCGCGGCCCGCTCGGCGATCTCCGCGACCGGTGCCCCGTCGGCGGCGAGCTCCAGCACCTCGGCCTCCCGCGCGGTCAGCGGCGAGTCCCCGGCGGAGATCGCGTCGGCGGCCAACTCGGGGTCGATGTAACGGTTTCCGGCGTGCACGGTACGGATGATCTCGGCGAGCTGCCGGGCGCTGACGGTCTTGGGGACGAACCCGCGCACCCCCGCCGCGAGCGCCCGCTTCAGATGGCCGGGGCGCCCGTGACCGGTCACGATCAGCACCCGGCAGCCGGGCAGTTCGGCCCGCAGGGATGTGGCGACCTTCACACCGTCCGCGCCCGGCATCTGCAGATCCAGCACGGCCACGTCGGGCTCGTGCGCCCGGGCCATGGCCAGCGCCTCCGGACCGCTCGCCGCCTCGGCGACGACCAGCAGGTCGTCCTCCAGGGAGAGCAGCGCGGCGAGCGCACCGCGGATCAGATGCTCGTCGTCGGCCAGCAGCAGCCGGATGGGAGCCGAGGACGCCGTCATGCGGTGACCTCGCTCACCGGACGGGCGGCAGCGGCCTCGGCGGCGGACGGCAGCGGCACCTCGGCGGTCAGCCGGAACCGGCCGCGGCCCGCGGGGCCGGCGCGCAGCGTGCCGTCGAGCTTCGACAGCCGCTCGCGCAGCCCGGCGAGTCCCGAGCCCGGCCGGTCGCCGCCGGAGGTCTCCCGCGCCCCGTCGTTCTCGACGCACAGCTCCACCCGGCCGTCGGTGACGCGCAGGGACACGGTGCACCGCCGGGCGTCGCCGTGCCGGAGCACATTCGTCGTGGCCTCGCGGACGACCCAGCCGAGCGCCGACTGCACCGGGGCGGGCAGACCGGCGGGCGAGCCGGTGACCGTGCAGTCGATGCCGGCCGCCGTGAGCACGCTGCGGGCACCGGCGAGTTCGGCGGCGAGGTCGGCCTCGCGGTAGCCGCGGACGACCTCGCGCACCTCGCGCTGCGCCTCCTGGGCGAGCCGCTGCACCTCGATCATCTGCTCCACCGCCTCGGGCCGCCCGCGCCGGCCCAGCTGCACGGCCAGCTCGGCCTTCAGCGCGATCACCGCGAGGTTGCGCCCCATCACATCGTGCAGATCCCGCCCGAACCGCAGCCGCTCCTCGGCGACGGCGAGCCGCGCCTCGACCTCACGGGCCCGTTCGGCCTCCCACAGCACGGCCAGGGTCCATGCCGCGCAGCGCGAGATCAGCAGCGAGATGCCGGTGGCGAAGGCGGTCAGGACACCGGTCATGAGGACGTCGCCGGTCCGCCCGCCGACGAGGGCGATCCCCGCCATGAGCACCACGGCCAGGACGGCGGACCGGCGCAGGACCACGGACACGGGTGCGACCAGCCCGTACAGAGGGCCGAACGTCAGCAGGGCGGCGCCGAGCGCCACTTGGGCCGTCCACGGGGTGACCCCCTCGACGGCGGTCAGGGCCAGGGGCAGGACGAGTGCGGGAACGAGCAGACCGACGGCCGTCCACAGCGCGCGTGCGGGCAGGGTGCTCCGGCCCAGGTAGTGGTCGAGCGCGGGCCGGGTGAGCCGGTTGACGACCACGCACTGCAGCACACTCACGGCGAGCAGCAGCCCGCCGAGAACCAGTGGCAGCGGGCGGTGACGCAGTTCGGCGGTCAGAGGCAGCACCAGCCACAGGAGCGTGAAGATCCAGACCGTGGCGCACCACATGATCACGCTCTGCAGCTCGACCCGCTCGGCCTTGCTGCGCTCCCGCCAGTGTTGCCGCTGCCATCTGCGTATTCCGTCGAACACCCCGGTCCTCCCCTGCGCGGTCAGCGCCGTGGCTCCCACCGGAACCACCGTCGTACAGCAAACACCCCGAGCCCCAGCCAGGCCAGGGCGACGGCCGCCGCACGCAGTGCGTCGACGGTGCTCAGGTCGCCGGTCCAGCCGCCCCTCACCAGCGTGATCACCGGAGTCAGCGGCAGCAGCTCGCACACGGCGGCCAGCCGGTCCGGCAGCAGCTCCAGGGGGACGAGCAGCCCGGAGCCCACCATCGAGACCAGCAGCAGGGGAAGCGAGGTGACCTGCGCGCTCTCGGTGGTCCGGGTGAAGCCCGCGGTGACCGCGGCGAGCAGCACGCACAGCACGAGGCCCGCCACCAGCCCGGCCGCGGCGAGGTGGACCGCGCGCGGGGCGGGCACGTCCAGCACCGCGCCGCAGGCGCCGGCCAGCAGCAGGCACTGGGCGAGGCCGAGGACGACGGCCGGCAGCGCGGCCCCGGCGAGGATCTCGGCATCCCGCGGCTCACCCGTGCGCAGCCGCTTGAGCACCAGCTGCTCGCGCCGCCCGACGAACACTCCGATGAGCGTGGCGTACACCGCGAACAGCAGCGCGAAGCCGATCGAGGCGGGCAGGACGACCAGTCCGACGGTCAGTCCGATGTCCTCCAGGTCCATCTGCTCGGCCGCCGACCGCACACTGAACGGCAGCACCAGCGGGACGAACACGGCCCCCACCAGGGCGCTCTTGCTGCGGCCCAGCAGGGTCAGCTCGGCACGGGCGAGCGCGGCCATCCGGCCCGCGGAGGTGGTCGTCACGGCGCTCATGCGGCGTACTCCTCCTTCTCCTTCTTCTTTTCCTTTTCCTCCTTCTGCTCCTTCGCCCGCGGCGCGGAGACGTCCCGCGCGATGCCGAGGAACGCCTCCTCCAGCGAGGCCGACCGCACATCGAGTCCGCGCAGCTCGACGCCGGCCTGCCGGGCCCACAGCAGCAGCTCCGTGGCCGTCCGCTGGAGTGTGCGGGTGCGCAGCCGTACGACGCGGCCGTCCGTCTCGTGCCCGATCACCCCCAGGCCGGAGAGGGGCGGCAGGTCGCCCAGGAAGTGGCCGGCGGGCAGTTCGAAGGAGATCCGGGACGGCTGGGAGGCCGTCACCTCGGCCGGGGTGCCGGCGGCGGCGATCCGCCCCTCGTGCAGGATGGCCACCCGGTCGGCGAGCCCTTCGGCCTCCTCCAGGTAGTGCGTGGTGAGCAGCACGGTCGTGCCGCCGTCGCGCAGCGTCCGCACCAGCTCCCAGGTGTCCCGGCGCCCTTCGGCGTCCAGCCCGGTCGTCGGCTCGTCCAGGAACAGCACCTCGGGCCTGCCGAGCAGTGCGAGCGCCAGGTCCAGACGGCGCCGCTCCCCGCCGGACAGCTGCTTGACCCGTACGTCCGTCCGCCGCTCCAGGCCGACCAGCGCCAGCGCCTCCCGGACCGGGCGGGCCCCGCTCACGCACCCCGCCCACATCCGCGCGGTCTCGCCGACGGTCAGCTCGGAGGGGAAGCCGCCCTCCTGCAGCATCACCCCGGTGCGCGGCCGTACGGCGGCACGCTCGGTGTACGGGTCGTGCCCGAGGACGCGCACACGCCCTCCGTCCGGTGGGGCCAGGCCCTCCAGCAGTTCGACCGTCGAGGTCTTGCCGGCGCCGTTGGTGCCCAGCAGGGCGAAGATCTCCCCGCGGTCCACATGGAACGTGATGCCGCGCACCGCCTCGAATCCGCCCCCGTACACCCGCCGCAGACCGGTGACTTCTATCACGTGATCGCTCGTGCCCATGGCTTCAGCATCCCGGCGGCCGGGGCGCGGCGGCAGTGCGCGGTGTCATCGCTCGGCATGACAAATGTCAGAACGGGGCCAGGACGCCAGAACGAGACCGGACGAGGCCGGGGCGCGATCGGAGCGCGGCGGGAACAGGATCGGAATGGAGAGCACATGAAAAGACCCCGGCCCACCGGACCGAGGTCTTTTTCCCGAGCGGACGACGAGGCTCGAACTCGCGACCTCAACCTTGGCAAGGTTGCGCTCTACCAACTGAGCTACGTCCGCACTGCTTCCGATCGGCTCTCACCGACCGGCGCGAGCACCAGCCTACCCGATCCGCACGAGCGGATGGAACCGGCGGTGCAGAGCGGGTGACAGGAATTGCACACTGCGCCTCCCCCCTGGAAGGGGGTTGTTCTACTACTAAACTACACCCGCATGGACTCCGTGGGCTTCGGCCTTCCGGCCTCGCCCCTCGGCGCGCTCCAGACATTAGCTGATCACCAGGGGGGTTGCGCAAGTCGCTTTCCCCCAGGGCTCGCTGACGGCCCCTGGGGCCGGCTCCGGAGCCGCTCCGCCCCGCGTGGGGCGGCCGTCCTCACTGGGCCGCGTTGAACGCCTCGTAGATCTTCTTGGGGATACGGCCGCGCGCCGGCACGTCCAGCTTGTTGGCCTGCGCCCAGGCCCGGACGGCCGCGGGGTCCGGGGCGACCTCCGTCTGCCGGTACGCCTTGCCCGACTTCGACCGCTTCCGGCCGGCCTGCACATACGGCGCGAGCGCCTTGCGCAGCTTCTCGGCATTGGCCTGGTTCAGGTCGATCTCATAGAACTTGCCGTCGAGTCCGAAGGCGACCGTTTCCGACGCTTCCGAGCCGTCGATGTCGTCAAAGAGAGTAACCACGACACGCTGTGCCACGAATATCGGTCCCTTCATATGGCATCTCCGCGGCCATCTGCTCCGTCATGCCGCGTACGCGGTGCGCATGAGGCGCGGAGAAGGCCGCCGGATGCCGACTGTTCGGCGGTTATCGGGAAAAGTATCGGCTGTCGCCAATTCATTTGTACAGTGCTGGGCATTGCCAGGGGAAGTCGAACTAAATCCATCCGCGTGTCCTCGGTCAATACCGGCTCCGCGGCGGGCACGAAACTTTCCCAGAACTTTTCACGAAGACCCCCGCCGGCGCGGGGCTGTGACGGCCGTCTCGTAGTTTCCTACGAGGCTACCCGCGTAGAAATTGTGGGCGGGTAGTCTGAAGGAACCTGCTCAGCACCACACACCGGGAGTGCCAGTGGCACGCGTCGTAGTCGACGTCATGCTCAAGCCGGAGATCCTCGACCCCCAGGGGCAGGCGGTGCAGCGCGCACTGCCGCGGCTGGGTTTCGAAGGCATCTCCGACGTACGTCAGGGAAAGCGATTCGAACTGGAAGTGGACGGGCCGGTCGACGACGCCGCTCTCGCCCGCATTCACGATCTTGCCGAATCCTTCCTCGCCAACACCGTGATCGAGGACTTCACCGTCCGGGTCGAGTCCGATGACGCAGTCGCGGAGGCCGTGAAGTGACCGCTCGTATTGGCGTCGTCACTTTCCCGGGCAGCCTGGACGACCGGGACACCCGGCGCGCGATCCGCCTCGCGGGTGCCGAACCGGTCGCCCTCTGGCACAAGGACAAGGACCTCAAGCAGGTCGACGCGGTCGTCCTGCCCGGCGGTTTCTCCTATGGCGACTATCTGCGGGCCGGCGCCATCTCCCGCTTCTCGCCGGTGATGGAGACCATCATCGAGCAGGCGAAGGCCGGAATGCCGGTCCTGGGCATCTGCAACGGCTTCCAGATCCTCACCGAGGCCCACCTCCTCCCGGGCGCGATGCTCGGCAACGACCACCTCCACTTCATCTGCCGCGACCAGAAGCTGCGGGTGGAGAACGCGGGGACGGCCTGGACCGGCGACTACACCGCCGGCCAGGAGATCCGCATCCCGCTGAAGAACATGGACGGCCGGTACGTCGCCGACGAGTACACGCTCGACATGCTGGAGGCGGAGGGCCGTGTCGTCTTCCGCTACCTCGACTTCAACCCCAACGGCTCGCTCCGCGACATCGCCGGCATCACCAACGAGGCCGGCAACGTCGTCGGCCTCATGCCGCACCCCGAGCACGCCGTTGAGCCGCTGATCGGCACCGGCCGCACCGACGGCCTGCCGTTCTTCACCTCGATCCTCAAGAAGCTGGTCACCGCATGAGCAGGACGCCTCTGGACACGGTCGAGCACGCGGCCGCGACCCCCGACGTCGAGCTGCCCTGGGCCGAACTGGGCCTGAAGAAGGACGAGTACGAGCGGATCGTGGAGATCCTGGGGCGCCGTCCCACCGGCGCCGAGCTCGCCATGTACTCGGTGATGTGGTCCGAGCACTGCTCGTACAAGTCCTCCAAGGTCCACCTCCGCCAGTTCGGCGAGAAGGCCCCCGACAACGACGTGCTCCTCGTGGGCATGGGCGAGAACGCGGGCGTCGTGGACGTCGGCCAGGGCTACGCCGTCACCTTCAAGGTGGAGTCGCACAACCACCCCTCCTACGTCGAGCCCTACCAGGGCGCGGCGACCGGTGTCGGCGGCATCGTGCGCGACATCATCGCGATGGGCGCCCGTCCGGTGGCCGTGGTCGACCCCCTGCGCTTCGGCGCCGCCGACCACCCCGACACCAAGCGGGTGCTGCCGGGCGTCGTCGCCGGCATCGGCGGCTACGGCAACTGCCTGGGCCTGCCCAACATCGGCGGCGAGGTGGTCTTCGACGCCTGCTACCAGGGCAACCCGCTGGTCAACGCCGGCTGCATCGGGGTGATGCGGCACGAGGACATCCACCTCGCGAAGGCCTCCGGCGCGGGCAACAAGGTCATCCTGTACGGGGCCCGCACGGGCGGCGACGGCATCGGCGGCGCGTCGATCCTCGCCTCCGAGACCTTCGACGCTGAATCCGACAGTGCCTCCGGCACGGGCAAGCCTCGCAAGCGCCCCGCCGTCCAGGTCGGCGACCCCTTCCAGGAGAAGCTGCTCATCGAGTGCACCCTGGAGGCCTTCGCCGAGAAGCTGGTCGTCGGCATCCAGGACCTCGGCGCGGCCGGCCTGTCCTGCGCCACCTCCGAGCTCGCCTCCAACGGCTCCGGCGGCATGCGCGTGATCCTGGACGACGTCCCCCTGCGCGACTCGACCCTGTCTCCCGAGGAGATCCTCATGAGCGAGTCGCAGGAGCGCATGTGCGCGGTCGTCGAGCCGGACAAGGTCGACCGCTTCCTGGAGATCTGCGAGAAGTGGGACGTCATCGCCACCGTCATCGGTGAGGTGACCGACGGCGACCGTCTGGAGATCTACTGGCACGGCGAGAAGATCGTCGACGTGGACCCGCGGACGGTCGCGCACGAGGGCCCGGTCTACGAGCGCCCCTACGCCCGCCCGGAGTGGCAGGACGCCCTCCAGGCCGACGACGCGGGCAAGCTGCCGCGCCCGCGGACGTCCGAGGAGCTGAGGGAGCAGGTCCTGAAGCTGGTGGCGTCCCCGAACCAGGCGTCCAAGAAGTGGATCACCCAGCAGTACGACCACTTCGTGCAGGGCAACACCGTCCTCGCCATGCCCGAGGACGCCGGCATGATCCGCATCGACGAGGAGACCGGCCTCGGTGTGGCCATCGCCACGGACGGCAACGGCCGCTACACCAAGCTCGACCCGTACACGGGCGCCCAGCTGGCGCTGGCGGAGGCGTACCGCAATGTCGCCGCCACGGGGGCCAAGCCGCTCGCCGTGTCCGACTGCCTGAACTTCGGCTCGCCCGAGGACCCGGCGGTGATGTGGCAGTTCGCGGAGGCCGTGCGCGGTCTGGCGGACGGCTGCCGGCAGCTCGGGACGCCGGTGACCGGCGGCAATGTCTCGCTCTACAACCAGACGGGCGAGGCGGCGATCCACCCGACGCCGGTCGTGGCGGTCCTCGGCGTGATCGACGACGTGTCCCGCCGTACGCCGGTGGCCTTCCAGGAGGAGGGCCAGCTGCTGTACCTCCTCGGCGACACCCGTGAGGAGTTCGGCGGCTCGGCCTGGTCGCAGGTGATCCACGACCACCTCGGCGGCCTGCCCCCGAAGGTCGACCTGGAGCGTGAGCGCCTGCTGGCCGAGATCCTGATCGCCGCCTCCCGCGACGGCATGATCGACTCCGCGCACGACCTGTCCGACGGCGGCCTGATCCAGGCGGTCGTGGAGTCCGCCCTGCTGGGCGGCAAGGGCGCGCGTCTGGTCGTGCCGGACGGCCTGGACGCGTTCACCTTCCTGTTCTCCGAGTCGGCCGGCCGGGCGATCGTCGCGGTGCCGCGCTCGGAGGAGGTCCGCTTCACCGACATGTGCCGCGCCCGCGACCTGCCCGCCACCCGCATCGGTGTCGTGGACGGGGACGCGGTGGAGGTCCAGGGCGAGTTCGTCCTGTCCCTGGAGGAGCTGCGCGAGGCCCACGAGAACACGATCCCGTCGCTGCTGGCCTGAGCGGCCGTACGACGCGGTGAGGGGCCCCGCCGTGCGGAAGGGCACGGCGGGGCCCTCTCATGCTCCGGGGCGGCCGGTCGGGGCTCTCCCGGCGAGCGCGACGGGCGACGCCTGCGGGGCGGCTGCGGACCCCGGCCCCGGTTACGGTCTCGCGCTCCTTCTGGAGCGCTCATGTCCGGGAGCGGCCAGGCGCACGCGGACGTGATCAGGCGCGCACGGACGCGCGCAGATGCCTCTGGGCTTTCGGGACGCGCGCAGATGCCCCCGGGCTTTCGGAGGGGGCCCGAGCGGCCGTGCCGGGAGGCAATAGGCTCACCGTCATGCCACCGGCCAGGAAGCGCACCCGCACCTATGACCCCGCCAGGACCCGTACCGCCGTGCTCGCCCAGTTCGGGCACCTGCGGCAGGCGGTACGCACCCTGGACGAGCGGCAGCTCGCCCTGCCCACACGCCTCGGCGACTGGACCGTACGGGACCTGGTCGCCCACCTCGCCCTGGCCGTCGCGAGCGTCGGCCGGGCCCTGGAGCGGGACGAACCGGCCCGGCCCGGACTCGCGCTGCTGGACTACCCGTCGGTGACCGCCGCCCATGCCGCCGCCGTCGCCGAGAGCTCCCGGGAGCTCGCCGAGGAGACCTTCGACCTCGACGCCCTGTACGCCCGCACCGAGGAGGAGCTGACCCGGCACCTCGCCACCGCCGCGCACACCCGCGTCCTGGCCCTGCGCGCTGGCGCCATGACCCTCACCGACTACCTCGTCACCCGCACCGTCGAACTCGTCGTCCACACCGACGACCTCAACGCCGCCGTGCCCGGCCTGGAGATCCCCTGCGACCGGCAGGCCCTCGCCGCCGCCACACGGTTCCTGGCCGACGCGCTGGCCGCCAGGGCGCCCGGCGGCTCGACCGAGGTGCGGATCCCGCCGTACGCCGTCGTGCAGTGCCTCGAGGGCCCCCGGCACACCCGTGGCACCCCGCCCAACGTGGTCGAGACCGATCCGCTGACCTGGCTCCGGCTGGCCACCGGGCGGCTGGCGTGGAAGGACGCCGTGGCGGACGCCGCGGTCAGCGCGAGCGGGGAGCGGGCCGACCTGGAGGGGCTGCTGCCGCTCATGACGTGAGCCGCCCCGCGCGGCGCCCCCTGCCCCATGGTTCCCCACGGCTCGTCCCGCGGTTCGTCCCCCGCGCATCGCCCGCACGACTCGCCCGAACGGTGTGCGACACCTCACTCGTGTCCGCCGGAGAAAAAACCTCCGTGGCCCCCAGGAAGCCGCCCGTCACCGGATCGGGCCGCGACGCACGGTGCTGACCTGCGGCGATGTCGTGCGCATGGCGGAGGTGGCCGACGGGTGGCCCATGGCCGCCGCGCATCCCCCCATTCGGACCAGCGACAGACCTCGCCTACACTCGGTGCCGTGCCACGTGGTGACGGTCGACTCAATCACGACCTGCTCCCCGGTGAGAAAGGCCCCCAGGACGCCTGCGGCGTCTTCGGTGTCTGGGCTCCGGGCGAAGAGGTCGCAAAGCTCACGTACTTCGGGCTGTACGCCCTCCAGCACCGGGGCCAGGAATCCGCGGGCATCGCGGTCAGCAACGGCTCCCAGATCCTCGTCTTCAAGGACATGGGCCTGGTCTCCCAGGTCTTCGACGAGACCTCGCTCAGTTCCCTCCAGGGCCACATCGCGGTCGGCCACACCCGCTACTCGACCACCGGTGCCTCCGTGTGGGAGAACGCCCAGCCGACGTTCCGCGCCACCGCGCACGGTTCCATCGCGCTCGCCCACAACGGCAACCTGGTCAACACCGCCGAGCTCGCCGCGAAGGTCGCCGAGCTGCCCAAGGACACCGCCGGCCGCGCGACCCGGATGACCGCGACCAACGACACCGATCTGCTCACGGCCCTGCTGGCCGCCCAGGTCGACGACGACGGCAAGCCGCTGACCGTCGAAGAGGCGGCCCACCTCGTCCTCCCGCAGGTCAGGGGCGCCTTCAGCCTGGTCTTCATGGACGAGCACACCCTCTACGCCGCTCGTGACCCCCAGGGCATCCGTCCGCTGGTCCTCGGCCGTCTCGAGCGCGGCTGGGTGGCCGCCTCCGAGACCGCCGCCCTGGACATCGTCGGCGCGAGCTTTGTGCGGGAGGTGGAGCCGGGCGAGTTCGTCGCCATCGACGAGAACGGTCTGCGCACCTCGCGATTCGCGGATGCGAAGCCCAGGGGCTGTGTCTTCGAGTATGTGTACCTGGCCCGCCCCGACACCGACATCGCCGGCCGGAACGTCTACCTCTCCCGCGTCGAGATGGGCCGCCGGCTGGCGAAGGAGGCCCCGGTCGAGGCCGATCTGGTCATAGCGACCCCCGAGTCCGGCACCCCCGCCGCCATCGGCTACGCGGAGGCCTCCGGCATCCCCTTCGGCAGCGGCCTGGTGAAGAACGCCTATGTCGGCCGTACCTTCATCCAGCCCTCGCAGACCATCCGCCAGCTGGGCATCCGGCTGAAGCTGAATCCGCTGAAGGAAGTCATCAAGGGCAAGCGCCTGGTCGTCGTCGACGACTCCATCGTGCGCGGCAACACCCAGCGGGCGCTGGTCCGGATGCTGCGCGAGGCCGGTGCGGCCGAGGTGCACATCCGGATCTCCTCCCCGCCGGTGAAGTGGCCCTGCTTCTTCGGCATCGACTTCGCCACCCGGGCCGAGCTCATCGCCAACGGCATGACCATCGAGGAGATCGGCACCTCGCTGGGCGCCGACTCGCTGGCGTACATCTCCCTCGACGGCATGATCGAGGCGACCACCGTCGCCAAGCCCAGCCTGTGCCGCGCCTGCTTCGACGGCGAGTACCCGATGGAACTCCCCGACCCCGAGCTGCTCGGCAAGCGGCTGCTGGAGACCGAGCTGGCCGCCGGCCCCGCCGACACGGCCGTGGCCGACGCGATTCGCCGCCCGTAAGCACGCAGACGACACGAAGGTACCCAAGGTCATGTCTTCCGAGACCACTGGCGCCAGCTACGCGAGCGCCGGCGTCGACATCGAGGCGGGCGACCGCGCCGTGGAGCTCATGAAGGAGTGGGTGAAGAAGACCCGCCGCCCCGAGGTGCTCGGCGGCCTCGGCGGCTTCGCCGGGCTCTTCGACGCCTCCGCCCTCAAGCGCTACGAGCGCCCGCTGCTCGCCTCCGCCACGGACGGCGTGGGCACGAAGGTCGACATCGCCCGCCGGATGGGCGTGTACGACACCATCGGGCGCGACCTGGTCGCCATGGTCATGGACGACATCGTGGTGTGCGGCGCCGAGCCGCTGTTCATGACCGACTACATCTGCGTCGGCAAGGTGTACCCCGAGCGGGTCGCCGCTGTCGTCAAGGGCATCGCCGAGGGCTGTGTGCTGGCCGGCTGCGCCCTGATCGGCGGTGAGACGGCCGAACACCCGGGGCTCCTCGGTGAGGACGACTTCGACGTCGCCGGCGCCGGTACGGGCGTCGTGGAGGCCGACCGGGTGCTCGGCGCGGACCGCGTTCGCAAGGGGGACGCGGTGATCGCCATGGCGTCCTCCGGACTTCACTCCAACGGGTACTCCCTGGTCCGCCATGTGCTGCTGGACCGGGCCGGCCTGTCGCTGGACACGCACGTCGAGGAGCTCGGCCGCACCCTCGGCGAGGAGCTGCTCGAGCCGACCAGGATCTACTCGCTGGACTGCCTGGCGCTGACCCGCACCACCGAGGTGCACGCCTTCAGCCATGTCACCGGCGGCGGGCTCGCCGCCAACCTGGCCCGGGTGATCCCGGACGGTCTGCACGCCGTGATCGACCGCGCCACCTGGACCCCGGCACCCGTCTTCGACCTCGTCGCGAAGAGCGGCAATGTCGAACGGCTGGAGCTGGAGCGGACCCTCAACATGGGCATCGGCATGCTCGCGATCGTCCCCGAGGAGTCGGTCGACGTGGCCCTCACCACCCTGGCCGACCGTGGTGTCGACGCCTGGGTGGCCGGCGAGATCACCGACCGCGGCGACCACACCACGGGTGCGGCCCTGGTGGGAGACCACGCGTGAGCACACCCCGCGCCCACGTTCGGCGCACGCCGGCCGCTCGCGCCGGGTCGGCGCGAGTCGGCCAGGACCTGTACCGGTCGGGATCGGCAGCACGAAACCCGGTCCGGTGCGTGAGCACCCGGACCGGGTGAGGTGCGATGCCTACGGCACGCGGAGGACGGCCGGGCCGCCGCGGACGTCACGCGCCGCGACGGTGCTGGCGCGAGGAGTCGTCCTCGTCGTCCTCGTCGTCCGCGTACAGATCGGCGTACCGTGCGTACAGGTCGTCGTGCTCATCGTCCTCGAAGCGGTCGCCCTTCGGTGACTGATTCGACGTCGATGCGCCCAGCTCCTTGGCCAGGCGTGCGAGGTCCGTCCCACCGCTGTTGTACTTCAGCTGGCGGGCGACCTTCGTCTGCTTGGCCTTGGCCCGGCCGCGCCCCATGGCTCGACCCCCTCAACGACGGGGCTCGACGGCCCCAGAGTCTGACACGCGTTCATGATCGGGAACGGGCTCTCCGCGGAGAGGCCGTTCCGTAGGTGCTTCCACGGTACCTGAGCCCGCGCCCATACGGTACGTCGCCCACAGGGCGCGCGTGTACGAGGGGCCGCCGAAGCACCCCGTCTTCACTGGTCAGCGTCGATTTCAAGCACTTCTCGACAGGCGACCCGCCGGTGGACGTGACGGGCGTCTCCACCCCTCCACCGGCAGGTACCGCACAAACGTACGAATAACGCACGGGTTCCGTGCGCCCTCAGCGGGCGGCCCGCGGCGTCGGGCGTCGTCAGCGGGCGGCCCGCGCCTCCGCCATCCGCTGCTCGGCGATCCGGTCGGCGGCGGCGCCCGGGGGAACCCCGTCCTTCTTTGCGCGTGCGAAGATTTCCAGCGTGGTGTCGAAGATCTTCGCGGCCTTCGCCTTGCACCGCTCGAAGTCGAAGCCGTGCAGTTCGTCGGCGACCTGGATGACACCGCCGGCGTTCACCACGTAGTCCGGCGCGTAGAGGATCCGGCGGTCGGCCAGGTCCTTCTCGACACCGGGGTGGGCGAGCTGGTTGTTGGCCGCGCCGCACACCACCTTGGCGGTCAGCACCGGCACGGTCTCGTCGTTCAGGGCGCCGCCGAGCGCGCAGGGGGCGTAGATGTCCAGCCCCTCCGTCCGGATCAGCGCATCGGTGTCGGGCGCCACGGTCACGGACGGGTGCCGCTCGGCCACCCGCCGCACGGCCTCCTCCCGCACATCCGTGATCACGACCTGGGCGCCCTCCTTGAGCAGGTGCTCCACGAGGTGGTGCCCGACCTTGCCGACGCCCGCGACACCGACCTTGCGGTCGCGCAGCGACGGGTCGCCCCACAGGTGCTGGGCCGCGGCCCGCATGCCCTGGTAGACGCCGAAGGAGGTCAGCACCGAGGAGTCGCCGGCACCGCCCTTCTCGGGCGAGCGGCCGGTCGTCCAGCGGCACACGCGCGCCACCACGTCCATGTCGGCGACATAGGTGCCGACGTCGCACGCGGTGACGTACCGCCCGCCGAGCGAGGCCACGAACCGCCCGTAGGCGAGCAGCAGTTCCTCGGTCTTGATCTGCTCCGGATCGCCGATGATCACGGCCTTGCCGCCGCCGTGCCCGAGACCGGCCATGGCGTTCTTGTAGGACATCCCGCGGGCGAGGTTGAGGACGTCGGCGACGGCCTCCTCCTCGTTCGCGTACGGGTAGAAGCGCGTACCGCCGAGCGCGGGACCCAGAGCGGTGGAGTGGATGGCGATGACGGCCTTGAGGCCGCTGGCGCGGTCCTGGCACAGCACGACTTGCTCATGGCCCCCCTGCTCCGAGTGGAACAGGGTGTGCAGGACGCCGTTGGTTACGTCGGTCACGGTGGTGACTCCTGGGTAAGTAGCGGCGGGTGGGAACAGGTCCTCGTAAGGGTGGCGAGGGCCGTGCCAGGAGAGTAGACCCTGACCACCCCCACCGACCCCGCAGTGGTCGGGATCACCCTCCCCTGGAGTACCTTCCCACCCGGGCGTGGGACGATTTGCTGTGGTTTTCCGTCCACCCGGGCGCGGGCCGGACGGGTTTCGGGCCAGGTCTGATGGGGAGGGAGCAGGCGTGCCCAAGGTGTCCTCCGTGGTCGTCCCGTACGCGGCCTACTTGCGCGTCTACGAGCCGCTGGCCGCCTTCCCGGAGCCGGAGCGCAGCCACTGGGCACGCTACGCCCGCCGCCCCGACCGCCCCTCCTACCAGGACGAGCTGCGCCGCTCCCTGGCCGATCTGCTGCCCACTCCGCCGGTGCCGGTGCCGGTGCACGAGAGCCAGGACGCCTTCGTGCTCGACGTCGACGGGATGATCCGCGTCTGCCCCTGGCGCACCCGGCTGCGCGGCTGGCAGGCCCTGCGCAATCTCGCCAAGGAGCTTCCGGCGGTCGTCCTGGACGCGGTCCTGCCCCCGGTCGTGCGGCACCAGGCCGTCCGGGACTACGAGCGCTGGCTGGCCGACCATCCCGACGCCCGCCCCTGGATCCGCACGGCGACCTGGCAGGTGCCGCTGAACTGGTTCGTGCTGGTGTCCGACGAGGAGCGGGAGTACCTCAGGGGCGACGGCGGCGGTGACACGGTGCTGCGCTACCGCACGCCGATGGTGCAGGCCCGGCGGCGGGTGGCGCGGGCGCTGCGGGCCCTGCGGGAGACCGTCGACGAAGGGCCGCTGATCGACGGCCTGGTGGACGTCGGCCGCTGGCTGGAGGAGTTCCACCCGCGTTCGCTGGTGGAACTGGACTACGGCGGGCTGGTGCACGCGCTGCCGGCCGACGCGCTGCGGGACGATCACTCGGCCGCCGACGTGGCCGAGGGGATCGAGGCGCTGCGGCGCGGCGACGGCGTGGCGGCGGGGGAGGCGTACGGGCGGCTCGTGGAGCGCTGGCGGGCGGTGCGTGAACGGCGGTCCGCGAACTGACGGTATGACAGATGTGACGCGTGCGACCGGCGCGGCGGCCGCGGCAGCCGTGGGACGCGTGACGCGGGTCACGGTGGCGCCGTCCGCCTGCGGCGTACCGTCAAGGACGTTTCGGTGAGCTGACGGGGTGTAGGTCCCGATCCGGGCTTTTGTGCCAAGGGTGACGGACCGCACGTACAAGGCCCTTGCCTCTGTTGCCCATCCTCGTGCCAAAATAGGACAAGGAGTCCGGGGAGGACTCCATCCGTCCAACTGTGCTCTGCCATGGGCGGAATCTCCGCACTGCACACTTTGGGGGGTTTCGTGACTCCTGATCGCCCCGTGACTGATCGTTACAGGGGCGTGACTGTCCGCTATGGCATGGTCCATCGGCTTCCGTCGCTGATGGACGCCTGGGAGGGCAATTCCATCGGTTTGGCCGACGCGGCTGGACAGATGGTGTAGTTGTAGTGCCGAGGACAAGCCGTTCGTCCTATAACTGACTCGGCTCGCGTCCGCCATTTCGGGCAACGCGGGTCAAGGTGCAGAATTTAGAGGAAAGAACCGAGAACGTCGGTTCTCCCGAGGAGGCCGCTCATGACCGCTCGCACCCCTGATGCCGAGCCGCTGCTGACCCCGGCTGAGGTCGCCACCATGTTCCGCGTCGACCCCAAGACGGTCACGCGCTGGGCGAAGGCCGGCAAGCTCACGTCGATCCGCACGCTCGGTGGGCACCGCCGTTACCGCGAGGCCGAGGTCCGCGCACTGCTCGCGGGAATTCCGCAGCAGCGCAGCGAGGCCTGAACGGCCGGACAACCGGGCAAACCGGCTGGTCCCCCAACCGGCCGAGGCGCCCTCGACGATAGCTCCACGCGACGCGGGACCTGCCCCAACAGGTCTCATGCCCAAGCCGTCAGGGTTCTTCGACTGAACAACTGAACAAGGGTGCGTCGTCGATCGCGCCGGACTCCGCCAGGTCCGGCGCGATCTTTTTGTGTGCCGATGGCGGTCGGTGAGGCGGCTCTGTGCACGGGTCTGTCGGAATCGGGGAGAGGCGGCGGATCATCCGTGGAGCACCCCACAGAGCAGTACAATTGCACATATTAAATTGAGCGCCGAGAGGACGGGTCTAAATACCGTTCCTTCAAAAACTTATACGGTGACACCCGTCACATGCCGGGAAGCTTGTTTTCTGCCGGATCTCTGCGCTATTGGAACCCGCGCTTCCATCACCCCACGTCTGTACGGGAGTTCACGTTTCACGCGCGGGGGATGCCGTCGTCCTCGGCCGGGTCCTCCGGGGCCCGGAGGACCGGAGAACTCTTCGGGGGCTGGAAGGCCGGAGAGCCCGGAGAGGGCTTGGGGCTCTGAAGGGTCTGAGAAGCCTGGGGGACCTGAGGGCCCTGGGGGGCCGTCCGCGGGGCACTGTCCATCGCGAGCCGCAGCAGGCGGTGGCAGACAGGACAGTGGCGCGTGCGGTGACGATACGACGAGGCGGCTGCGAGATGCGCACGGAGCAGCGCCCGCGTTTCGTGCCTGGCCGATGCCGCCATACGCCACCTCCAGCGGACCGTACGGGAGCGGTCCCTGCCTCTCTGGTACCGAGGGAATGTGACTCCGTCAAGATGCACCGTGCCCCGTGCCGTGCTCCGCGCGGCGCGCGTGTGCGGCGTACGCGCCCGCTCCCCGGGGGCGCCGCACGCGCCGGTCCCGTGCCCGCAGGGGACCGCTCCCACGCCCCCGCCGGCCCCCGCCGTCGCCCGCCGTGGACCGCTCCCACGGCCCCGCGGAACCCTGCCGGACCCCGCCGCCGGACCGGCCGACGCCGCCGGTCCTGCCGGCACCGGGAAGCCGGGCCGGTCCTGCCCGCACATGAAGAAGCCCGCCCGCGGCACGGGCGGGCGGGTGACACGGCGGAGGCCCGCCTCCGTTGCCGGGGCGGGCCTCCGCTTGCTGCTGCGGTCCTGACGGGATTTGAACCCGCGGCCTCCACCTTGACAGGGTGGCGAGCACTCCAAACTGCTCCACAGGACCAGGATCGCGGCGCCGCTGATGCGTGGCGCTGCGAGAAGAGACTGTACAGGAGGCGCGGCTCCTGGTCGAACTCACGTAGGGTGTGCGCGTCGTCACGGGGCCAGGGCGTCGATCGCCTTCAGGATCCGCTTGTCCGAGACGGGGTACGCCGTGCCCAGCGCATGGGCGAAGTAGCTGACCCGCAGCTCCTCGATCATCCAGCGGATGTCCCGCACCGCGGAGGGCACCGGCCGGCCCTGCGGCATCTGTTCGAGGAGCCAGGCGTACTCGTCCTGCATGTCGTGGATCTTCTCCATGCGCGTGGTGTCCCGCTGGACGTTCGTCGGCATCTGCTGCAGACGGCGGTCCGCGGCCACCAGATACCGCTTCAGGTCGGGCAGGCGCCGTATCCCCGCCTCCGTCACGAAGCCGGGCTTCACCAGGCCGTCCAGCTGCGCGCGTACGTCCGCCAGGTTCGGCAGCAGCACGGGGCTGCGTACGGCCTTCAGACGGCGCTCACAGGCCTGCCAGGCGGCCAGCACCTGCTGCACCTGGCCCACGGTGCGCACGGTCGTGTCCACGATCTCGGCACGCACCCTGTCGTACAGCTTCCGGTACGACTCCTCATCCCACACCGGCCCGCCGAAGTCCTCGATCAGCTTGTCCGCCGCCGCCATCGCACAGTCGTCGAACAGCGCCTGGATCGAGCCGTGCGGATTCGCCGACAGGGCGAGCTTCTGCTGGTTCGTCAACTTTTCGGATGCGAACTTCGCAGGATTCACCGGGATGTTGCGCAGGATCAGCCGGCGCGTTCCCCTCCACATGGCCTCGGCCTGCTCGGCCTCGGTGTCGAAGAGCCGTACGGACACGGTGTCGCCGTCGTCGACCAGCGCGGGGTACGCCTTCACCGGGTGACCGGCCCGACGGGTCTCGAAGACCCGGTTGAGCGTGCCGATCGTCCAGTCGGTCAGCCCCGTGCGCTCCAGCGACGCGCCGCCGGTGCGCGAGGCGGTCGCCGCGGCGGCCCGGGACAGGGCCTTGCGCGCCCTCGGCTTCAGCTTCAGCTTCAGCGCTTCCAGGTCCTTGTCCTCGGCCAGCTTCCGGCGCCGCTCGTCGACGATCCGGAAGGTGATCTTCAGATGGTCGGGGACCTTGGACCAGTCGAAGTCCTCGGGCTCGAAGGGCACCCCGGCCATCCGCTTCAGCTCGCGCGCCATGGCCGTCGTCAGCGGCTCCTGCAGGGGCGTCGCCTTCTCCAGGAACGCCTTGGCGTAGTTGGGTGCGGGCACGTAGTTCCGGCGGATCGGTTTCGGCAGCGAGCGGATCAGCTCGGTGACGAGTTCCTCGCGCAGGCCCGGGATCTGCCAGTCGAAGCCCTCGCCGGTGACCTGGTTGAGCACATGCAGCGGAATGTGGACGGTCACACCGTCCGCGTCCGCGCCCGGCTCGAACTGGTACGTCACCCGGAACTTCAGGTCCCCCTGCCGCCAGGAGTCCGGATAGTCGGCCTTGGTGACCGCCTCCGCCGACTCCCGGATCAGCATCTCCCGCTCGAAGTCCAGGAAGTCCGGCTGCTCCTGCCGCTTCCGCTTCCACCAGGCGTCGAAGTGGGCGCCGGAGACGACGTGCTCGGGCACCCGCTGGTCGTAGAAGTCGAACAGCGTCTCGTCGTCGACCACGATGTCCCGGCGCCGGGCCCGGTGCTCCAGCTCCTCGACCTCGCTGAGCAGCCTGCGGTTGTCGGCGAAGAACTTGTGGTGCGTACGCCAGTCGCCCTCGACCAGTGCGTGACGGATGAACAGCTCCCGGCTGACCTCCGGGTCGATCCGCCCGTAGTTCACCTTCCGCCGGGCGACGATCGGCACGCCGTACAGCGTCACCTTCTCGTACGCCATCACCGCCGCCTGGTCCTTCTCCCAGTGCGGTTCGCTGTACGTCCGTTTGAGGAGGTGGCCGGCCAGGGGCTCGACCCACTCCGGTTCGATCTTCGCGTTGACCCGGGCCCACAGCCGTGAGGTCTCCACCAGCTCCGCCGACATCACGAACCGCGGCGGCTTCTTGAACAGCGCCGAACCCGGGAAGATCGCGAACTTGGCGTTGCGGGCGCCCAGGTACTCGTTGCGCCCGCCGTCCCTGCGGCCGCCCGGCCCCGCGTCCTTGGACTCCCTCACGTCCTTCATGCCGATGTGCGACAGCAGCCCGGCGAGCAGGGAGATGTGGATGCGGTCGGCGGGGGCGTCCTGGCTGTTGACGCGGAGGCCCATCTGCTGGGCGACCGTGCGCAGCTGGGAGTAGATGTCCTGCCACTCGCGAATGCGCAGGAAGTTGAGGAACTCCTGCTTGCACATCCGCCGGAAGGACGACGAGCCCCGCTCCTTCTGCTGCTCGCGGATGTAGCGCCAGAGGTTCAGGAAGGCGAGGAAGTCGCTGGACTCGTCCCGGAAGCGCGCGTGCTGCTGGTCGGCCTGGGTCTGCTTGTCGGCGGGGCGCTCGCGCGGGTCCTGGATGGACAGCGCGGCGGCGATCACCATGACCTCGCGGACACAGCCGTTCCTGTCCGCCTCCAGGATCATCCGGGCCAGCCGCGGGTCGACCGGCAGCTGGGCCAGCTTGCGGCCCAGCGGGGTGAGCCGCTTGCGGGGGTCCTTCTGCGCCGGGTCCAGCGCGCCGAGCTCCTGCAGCAGCTGGATGCCGTCGCGGATGTTGCGGTGGTCCGGCGGGTCGATGAACGGGAACTTCTCGATGTCGCCGAGGCCGGCCGCGGTCATCTGCAGGATGACGGAGGCCAGGTTGGTGCGCAGGATCTCCGGGTCGGTGAACTCCGGCCGGGAGAGGAAGTCCTCCTCGGAGTACAGCCGGATGCAGATGCCGTCGGACGTACGGCCGCAGCGCCCCTTGCGCTGATTGGCGCTGGCCTGCGAGATCGGCTCGATCGGCAGCCGCTGCACCTTGGTGCGGTGGCTGTAGCGGGAGATCCGGGCGAAGCCGGGATCGATGACGTACTTGATGCCGGGCACGGTGAGGGAGGTCTCGGCGACATTGGTCGCCAGCACGATCCTCCGGCCGGTGTGCGGCTGGAAGACGCGGTGCTGCTCGGCGTGCGAGAGCCGGGCGTACAGCGGCAGCACCTCGGTGAACCGGTACTGCTTCTTGGTGAGCGCGTCGGCCGTGTCGCGGATCTCCCGCTCCCCGGAGAGGAAGACGAGGATGTCCCCGGGCCCCTCGGCCATCAGCTCCTCGACGGCGTCGATGATCGCGGTGATCTGGTCCCGGTCGGCGTCGTCGCCGGCGTCCGGGTCCTCCTCGAGCAGCGGCCGGTAGCGCACCTCCACGGGATAGGTCCGCCCGCTGACCTCGATGATTGGCGCATTGCCGAAGTGCCGGGAGAAACGCTCCGGGTCGATGGTGGCCGAGGTGATGACGACCTTGAGATCGGGCCGCTTCGGCAGCAGCTGCGCCAGATAGCCGAGCAGGAAGTCGATGTTGAGCGACCGCTCGTGCGCCTCGTCGATGATGATCGTGTCGTAGGCGCGCAGCTCGCGGTCGGTCTGGATCTCGGCGAGCAGGATGCCGTCCGTCATCAGCTTGATGAACGTGGCGTCCGGATCCACCTGGTCGGTGAACCGCACCTTCCAGCCGACGGCCTCGCCCAGCGGCGTCCTCAGCTCCTCGGCGACGCGCTCGGCGACGGTACGGGCGGCGATACGGCGGGGCTGGGTGTGCCCGATCATGCCCCGCACGCCCCGTCCGAGCTCCAGGCAGATCTTCGGGATCTGGGTGGTCTTCCCGGATCCGGTCTCACCGGCGATGACGACGACCTGGTGATCACGGATGGCCTCCGCGATCTCGTCCTTCTTCTGGCTGACCGGCAGCTGCTCCGGGTAGCGGACCTCCGGCACCCGGGACCGCCGGGCGGCCATGCGCTCCTCGGCCTTCCCCATCTCCTCCTCGATCTCGGCGAGAACGGCGGCACGCGCCTGGGGCTTACGGATCTTGCGCGCACCTTCGAGCCTGCGGCCGAGCCGGTGCGCGTCGCGCAGCGACAGCTCGTCCAGACGGGAGGCGAGGGTGCCGAGGGCGGGGACGGGATGCGTAGACATACGGGGTCCAGGATCTCACCTCGGGGAAATGGCGCGCGAACCATTTGACCGCGGGTCCGGCGGCAAGGCGAAGGCCCCGTCCCGGGGGACGAGGCCTTCGAGCAGGGGCGGTGCCGGAGGCACGCCGGTGCAACGGGGGTTCAGCAGCGCCGCTGACCGTCCCGGAAGCCGGACCGGTAGCCGTCCTTGAAGCCCCGCCGGTAGTCCCTGTCCGAGTCCTGCTGGATCAGCTGGTGGGAACCGGCGGCCGGCTGCTTGCGGTCGTCCCGTTTGTCCCGGTGGTCCCGGTCGTCCCGGTGGTCCCGGTCCCGGTCGCAGCGCCGCTGACCGTCCCGGAATCCGGACCGGTAGCCGTCCGTGAAGCCCCGCCGGTAGTCCCTGTCCGTCTGGGGGATCTCGACCGCGGTGCTGACCTGGGTCTTGCTCGGTGGAGCGGCGAAAGCCGGCTGGAAGCTGAGGGGAGCCAGAGCGACCGCCGCGGCGATGAAGGTCGACCCCAGGACGGCCGCGCGCTTGGTGTGAGGAGTGGGCATGACTGCCCCCTTTGACTTGTTTCTCACGTGTTTCTTGTTTCACTCTAGTCACCCGAATGGTGCCTGCAACTCAGGTGACTGGTGGTGCTCATGAGCTTCCCGGGGTAAAGGCAACGTTCCTCTTCCGGGGGGCTTCCCGAGGGTTTCCTGAGGGCCGTTGATGTGGCGGCCGACGTGGGCGACATGAAAAAGCCCCTCTCCGGTGAGTCGGAGAGGGGTGAATGCCCTGGTGAGGGCGGTGGTGGCTGGGGCCGGGGTCGAACCGGCGACCTTCCGCTTTTCAGGCGGACGCTCGTACCAACTGAGCTACCCAGCCACGAGGTTTCACGTGAAACCTCAGCGGTCCTGACGGGATTTGAACCCGCGGCCTCCACCTTGACAGGGTGGCGAGCACTCCAAACTGCTCCACAGGACCAGGCTCGTACACGCAACTGATGAAGCCAAGTGTCGCATACGGTACTGCGTGCCCCCAACGGGATTCGAACCCGTGCTACCGCCTTGAAAGGGCGGCGTCCTAGGCCGCTAGACGATGAGGGCTATACGGCCCGCCGGGGCGCTTCATCAGCGCGTCGGGGACGTGGAAAGCATAGGGGATGCGCGGGCTATCGCCAAAACTGTTTAGGGACCGGATGAGGACGGCCCGGTCGGAGACGGGGTGGCGCCGGGTTGGTTCTCCTCGGGCAGATGACGGCTGACCTCCGCTGTCGCCCGTCCCAGGCCGCCCAGTCTGATCGAGTCCCAGGCCTGGAGACGGCGGCTGCCGCGGTCGAAGTAGAGGATCGACGCCTCGATCGGATCGGGCTGCTTTCCCTCGACCGCGCGCAGACCGCTGCCGCCCGTCGAGCCCTCCATGCGCAGCCGGGTGCCGTAGGGGAGGACCTCCGTGTCCTGGCGGTGGAAGTGGCCGCACAGAACCAGCGGAACGGTGCCGTCCGTCTCGCGGGCCGCCACCGGTTCATGGACGACGGCGATGTCGACCGGGGTGCCCTTGGCCCGCTGGTCGCGCAGCGCGGAGGCCAGGCGGGCGCCCGCCAGCCTCTGGGCGGCGTCGCCGCCCGGGGGGACGGAGCGGTCGGGGGTGAACTGGGGGTCGCCGATGCCGGCGAAGCGCAGCCCCGCGACGGTCACGGCCCGGCCGTCGTCCAGGACGTGCACGTTCTTCATGCGCTCCAGATGGCGCTGGGTGACCTTGGAGTCGTGGTTGCCGCGGACCCAGACATAGGGGGCGCCGAGGTCCTCGATCGGGTCCAGGAAGCCGTTCTCCGCGGCAGTGCCGTGGTCCATGGTGTCGCCGGAGTCGACGATCACATCCACCCTGTACTGCTCCACCAGCGAGGTGATGATCCTCCAGCTCGCCGGGTTGAGGTGGATGTCGGAGACATGCAGGACACGGATGGTCGACGGGTCCGGGGAGTAGACGGGGAGCGTGGAGGTGGCGTCGTAGAGCTTGGTCACATTCGTGACCAGACGGGCCAGCTCCTTCTGGTAGACGTCGAACTCGGTGACGATGCTGCGCGCGTTGCCGACCAGGGAGGGCGCGGAGGACAGCAGCCCGGAGAACCGGGGCTCCAGAACGGACTTCGGGTTCCAGGTGGCGTACGCGCTCGCCCCGGACGCGGCGAGCAGGGTCAGGGCGAGGCCGCCGGCGGCCAGGGCGCGGCGAGGACGGCGGTAGACGGCCAGGCCGAGGGCGGTGGCCCCGGCGACCACGGCCGCACAGGACCGTACGGCCAGGTCGAGGGTGCCGTGCTCGATGTCCCGCACGATCTCGTCCTGGAGGCCGGAGAAGCGCTCCGGCCGGTCGATCAGGGCCTGGGAACGGTCGGGGTCGAGCCGGTCGACATTGACGTCGAGGCGGACCGGTGCGTGATGGCTGTCGAGTTCCAGGGCGCCGAGCGGGGAGACATTGATCTTCGTGCCGCCGCTGAGGGACGGGCGCAGGGTCATGGTGGTGTCCATGGGGCCGACCGGGACCCGTACATTGCCGACGACCAGCAGGCCCAGCCAGGCACCGACGAGCACCACGGCGACCAGGCTCAGGGCGCGCCCCCAGGGGGTGGGCCCCTGCCTCAGGGAGAGGTCCGGGCGGTCCGGCCGGGGTGAGCGGTGCCGGCGGTCGGTGAGGGCGCGTACGGCCCTGACCGCCTTTCGGACGATGTGCATACGGTGCATGCGGTTCAGGTCTGCGAGGGAGACGCGGGCCATTGGTCGCCTATGCCCAGGTCCGCGACCGGATATGCCGCGGGTACGCGGTGGCGGCGGGGCCGTGCCGGACAATGGCCCTGTGCTGGAGATGACGCGCGAGGAGTTCGAGGAACTGGTCGCCGAGGCCCTCGACCGGATCCCGCCGGAGTTGACGCGGCTGATGGACAACGTCGCGGTGTTCGTCGAGGACGAGCCGCCCGCCGACGATCCCGATCTGCTCGGGCTGTACGAGGGGACCCCGCTGACGGAGCGCGGTGAGTGGTACGCGGGCGTGCTGCCCGACCGGATCACCATCTATCGCGGACCGACGCTGCGGATGTGCGAGACGCGGGAGGACGTGATCGCCGAGACCGAGATCACCGTGGTGCACGAGATCGCCCACCACTTCGGGATCGACGACGAGCGTCTGCACGCCCTGGGGTACGGCTGAGGCCCGCCGGGAACGGTCGCGTGTCCTCGTGTGGGTGAGGGGCGTTGGGCACGGTGACGTCTTTCCTTCCGGAGGTGGCTTCCCGTGCGCCCCTTGTCCGTGTCGGTCCGTCTTGCCACCGCGGTCACCGCCCTGGCCGTCGCCACCGGCTGTGTGAGCGTGGGGAAGGATGCCGACGGCAAGGCCCGGCCGTCGCACTCCGCGCAACAGCGGGACGATGAGGCCCAGGGAGGAGCAGGAGCGGTGCACGGCGGCGGCGCGGGCCGTGCCGGTGACCCCGGAAGCGGCGGGCGCGAGCACGGGAAGACGGAGAAGAGCAGCGCGTCGCCGTCGGTGCCGGCCTCGCCGTCGGCCGCGGGCAGCGCGTCCGCGCCGGCCCCGGGCGATCACGGGGGGTCGCCGAAGCCGGGCGCGTCGGCGGCGACGGACGCGCCGCCGAAGGCGCAGACATCCGCCGCACCGGAGCCGCCGCCGGACTCCCCGCCGCCTCCGCCTCCGCCGCCGGACTCACCGGACCCGACGCCCGCCGAGCCGTCCCCGCCGGCGCACGAGGACCCCGGGCCCGGGCCGCAACTGGAACGGCGGGAACCCGCGCCGAGGCCGGGCCTGCCGCAATACGCCGGGCCCTGACCTGGGACGACGGGCCCGGTTTGCCATCGGGGGCGGAGGGTGCGTAAGGTGGCGGATCGTTTGATCCCATTTGCCCGGCGCCCCCGTAGAGCGCGCCGTGTGGCGCGTACTCTCCTTTGCCGTGGCGGACCGCATCGAGGCGGTCGTGGTGCGAATCACGGAGTTGACGGGCACGTGCCGACAGGACTCCGGAAGGTTTCGCATTTCATGTCGCTCACCGTCGATCACGCCGTCCTGCCCGAGATCACCGACGACGCCCCCGAGAACCGCGAGGTGCCCGAGATCACATTCGCGGATCTCGGTCTCCCCGAGGGCATCGTGCGCAAGCTCGCCCGGAACGGTGTGACCACCCCCTTCCCGATCCAGGCCGCGACCATCCCGGACGCCCTGGCCGGCAAGGACATCCTCGGCCGGGGCCGCACCGGCTCGGGCAAGACCCTGTCCTTCGGACTGCCGACGCTGGCCACGCTGGCCGGTGGCCGCACCGAGCGGAAGCGTCCGCGGGCCGTCATCCTGACCCCCACCCGCGAGCTCGCGATGCAGGTGGCGGACGCCCTGCAGCCCTACGGCGACGTCCTCGGGCTGAGCATGAAGGTCGTCTGCGGCGGCACCTCGATGGGCAACCAGATCTACGCCCTGGAGAAGGGCGTCGACATCCTGGTCGCCACCCCGGGCCGGCTGCGCGACCTCATCAACCGCGGCGCCTGCTCCCTGGAGGACGTGCGGATCACGGTCCTGGACGAGGCCGACCAGATGTCCGACCTCGGCTTCCTGCCCGAGGTCACCGAGCTTCTCGACCAGGTTCCGGCGGGCGGCCAGCGGATGCTGTTCTCCGCGACGATGGAGGACGAGATCCGGACCCTCGTCGACCGCTACCTGAACGACCCCGTCTCCCATGAGGTGGACGCGGCGCAGGGCGCGGTGACGACCATGTCCCACCACATCCTGATCGTGAAGCCCCGGGACAAGGCGCCGGTCACCGCGGCCATCGCCTCCCGCAAGGGCCGCACCATCGTCTTTGTGCGCACCCAGCTCGGCGCCGACCGCGTGGCCGAGCAGCTGCGCGAGGCCGGCGCGAGGGCCGAGGCGCTGCACGGCGGCATGACCCAGGGCGCCCGCACCCGCACCCTGGCCGACTTCAAGGACGGATACATCAACGTCCTGGTCGCCACCGACGTCGCCGCCCGCGGCATCCACGTCGACGACATCGACCTCGTCCTGAACGTCGATCCGGCCGGCGACCACAAGGACTACCTGCACCGCGCCGGCCGCACGGCCCGCGCCGGCCGCACCGGCACGGTGGTCTCCCTGGCGCTTCCGCACCAGCGCCGCCAGATCTTCCGCCTCATGGAGGACGCGGGCGTGGAGGCCACGCGTCATGTCATCCAGGGCGGTGCGGCCTTCGACCCGGAGGTCGCGGAGATCACCGGTGCCCGGTCGATGACCGAGGTGCAGGCCGAGGCCGCGAGCAACGCCGCCCAGCAGGCCGAACGCGAGGTCGCCCGCCTCACCGAGGAGCTGGAGCGCGCCCGGCGGCGCGCGGCCGAGCTGCGCGAGGAGGCCGACCGGCTGATCGCCAAGGCCGCCCACGAGCGGGGCGTGGACCCCAAGGCGGCGGCGGCCGGGGCACAGGCGGCGGCCGAGGCACAGGCGGCGGCCGAGGTGTCGCTGCCGAGGCAGCCGGAGGCGCCGGACGAGGAGCGTGACGAGTGGTCGGGGCACGAGGAGCGTACGGCGGTGCCGTCGTACGAGCGTACGGCGCCGCCGTCGTACGACCGGCGTGAGCGCCGTGACGACCGTGGTTTCCGCCGTGAGGATTTCCGCCGTGAGGACCGGGAGCGCTCCTTCGACCGTGACCGTGACGGCCGGGACCGTGGCGGCCGTTCCTTCGACCGCCGCGACGACCGGGGTGGCTTCAGCCGCGACCGGGGTGAGCGGGGCGGCTTCCGCAGGGACGACCGGAGCGACCGCGGTGGCCGTACGTTCGACCGTGACCGCGGCTACGAGCGTCGTGACGACCGTGGTTTCCGCCGTGAGGACCGGGAGCGCTCCTTCGACCGTGACCGTGGCGGCCGTTCCTTCGACCGCCGCGACGACCGGGGTGGCTTCAGCCGCGACCGGGGTGAGCGGGGCGGCTTCCGCAGGGACGACCGCGGCTACGAGCGCCGTGACGACCGGGGCGGCTTCCGCCGTGACGAGCGCGGCGGGCACCGCGGCAGCGACCGCCCGTTCAACCGTGACCGCCAGGGCGACCGCCCCGGCTTCCGCTCCGGCCACGAGCGTCCGTACGGCCGCCGTGACGACCACCGCGGCGGCGGTTCCTTCGGCCGCCGCGAGGACAAACCGCGCTGGAGGCGCAACGGCTGACACCGGGTGAGGTGACCTGGGAAGGGCCCGTACGACCGCTGTCGTACGGGCCTTTTCTTTTCCCCACCCTTTTCCACCACCTCCACTCCCCCTTTCCACCGCCGCTGCCGGCTCAGGGGAGCGCCGACTCCCGGGCCGGGAACACGGCCGCCCCGGGGCGGCTCACCCGGACGGCGGACACCTGCGGCGGAAAAATCACGCAGGCGGACAAGGCCGTATGACGTCCGCAGGGACCTGCCAGTGTGCGGGGCGCAGACCGGTGACCTTCACCTCTTCATGACGAAGAGCAACAGCACACTCGCGGTCGGCAAGGAGAACAGGACGATGTGAAGGGCCGCAAGGGAGGCTCCTGACCGGAGCAGTCGCCCTTACGGCTCGCCTCCCTGGATACCCGATCGGACACAAGCCCCGATCCCGCTATGCTCGGGGAGGCAACATCGCCTGGGCCCTTAGCTCAATTGGCAGAGCAGTGGACTTTTAATCCATTGGTTGTGGGTTCGAGTCCCACAGGGCCTACTGGCCCCTTTGGGGTCGGGACCCCCGCTGACCTGGTCGGACGGGGGTCCTGTCGTTTCCGGGACCCGCTCGGCGGCCGAATCCGCGGCCGAGGTGGTCACCCCGTGGTCACGGTTGCCGTGCGCGGGTGCGTCCGGCGCGGTCCTGCAAGCGCGCGGTACCAGGGTCGAGGCCGGTCGTCGGTCCGCCGTTTCGGGGGTGTGCCGTTCCGCTGTGCGTGGGTGGTCATGCCGTCACCGCCCGCCGCACCATCAGGGCGCTGAGGACGGACATCAGGAAGGCTCCGCCGGCCAGGGCCCAGCCGCCGAGGTAGCCGGCCGGGCTGTCGGCGATCAGGCCGAAGCCGAGCGGGCCGACGACGAAGCCGCCGAAGAAGCCCATGGACACCAGGGCGGAGGCGTGTCCGGTGGCGCCGAAGGCCGTGCCGCGTACGACGCCGACGGCGGCGATCAGGGCGCCGGAGGCGCGTTCGCCCAGGCCGAGTTCCTCGTGCGCGTGCAGCGGCAGGTAGGTGTTGAGGGCGGCCAGGCCGGTGCCGACGCCCAGGGAGTAGACGATGAGCCGGCGGGCGGCCCGGTTGGGGCGCGCGCGGGCAGCGTGAGGGTTCTGCCGGTGTGCTCCCGGGGCTGGTCGCGGGGCAGCAGCAGGGCGGCTGCTGCGGCGGTGGCCAGGGCGACGGGGACGACGAGGGCGAGCGAGGGTGGTGCGCCAGGAGGTCGCCGCGGCCAGTGAGGGCATGAGCAGGCCGGCGGCGAACGCGACATGCCGAGGTCCGCGAGGAGGGCGGGGCCGAGCGCCCCGAGCGCGAAGAGCACGAGCATGGACAGGCCCATGCTCGTGGTCGTCAGCGTCAGCAGGCCCGAGGGCGGGTGTTTCCCGCCGGGGTGCGCGGCCTTGGCGCGTTTCCGCGTGTCCACGCTTGCCTCCTGGCGCGAAGAGACTGTTGTTGTACTCTAGATGAACACTCTAGAAAAGTAGAACGGCAGGGGGCCCATGGCCGGAAAAACGGGCGCGCGGCGCCAACGCTCCCTTGAGACCCGGGCTCGTCTCCTCGACGCGGCGCTGAAGCTGTTCGTCGCGCACGGGTACGACGGGACCACCATCGAGGCCATCGCCCGCGAGGCGAAGGTCGCGGTGCAGACGGTGTACTTCAAGTTCGGCACCAAGATCGCGATTCTGAAGGAGCTGCTGGACGTCCGGGTCGCCGGCGACCACGAGCCCGTTCCCACCGTGGAGCGCGACTGGTTCCGCAACGCCGTCGAGGCCGAGGACCCCCGCGTGCACCTGCGTCATCAGGTGGACGGGGCGCGGGAGATCTACGACCGGGTCGCCGACGTGCTGGAGGTGCTGCGCAACGCGGCCATCGCCAACGAGGAGATCCGCCCGCTGTGGGAGCGGAACAAGGAGCAGCGCTACGAGATCCAGTCCCTGCTGGTGAAGGCCCTGGTGAAGAAGCACCCCCTGCCCGAGGGCATGAGCATCGACCGCGCGGTGGACACCAGTTACACCCTGCTCGGCCCGGAGATCTACCACCTGCTCGTCACCGAGCGCGGCTGGAGTTCCCAGGAGTGGGCCGACTGGGTGCACACCGGCCTGTGCCGCCACCTGCTCGGCGAGGCCTGACCCCCTGCACCGGGCCCGACCGGCCCCGCACCCGGGGCCGGCGGGCGGCCCCGCGCCCCCGGCCGCGCGGGATTTCCGCCCCCCTCCGCGTACCGGCCCGCCGCCCCCGCCCCCGTGTCCCACCCCCCTTCGCCACGTCCGCCCCGCCGCCCCGTCAGGAAGAGGGGGCCGGGGCGAACCGTCCCCTCGTCCCCCTCGGGAGCACCACGTGACGACACAGCACTCGACCCGTCCGGCCGGCGCGGGTCACGCCGGGCAGCGGCGTGAGCCGTCCCTCCCGGCGCCGCCGCCCAGTGCGCTGGCCCGCCTGGCGCGCGGCCTGGTCCGGCTCAGGACGCCCGTCTTCCTGGTCATCGCGCTCGTCTCGCTGGCCGCCACCCTGTTGGGCGCCGGCGCCGCGGGCGACCTGTCCAGCGGCGGCTACACGGCGAGCGGGTCGGAGTCGGCGCGTGCCGAGCGGATCCTGGCCGACCGGTTCGGCGCCGGGGCGCCGAACATGGTCCTGCTGCTCAGGGCCGAGCGGCCGCTGACCGACGCCGACGTCGCGAGCGAGGGGCGGGCGTTCACCGAGCGGGTCGGCTCGCTGGACGGCGTCGGGTACGCCACCTCGTACTGGACCACCCAGGACCCCGCCCTGCGCTCCAGGGACGGCCGCTCGGCACTCGTTCTGGTGCGGCTGTCCGGCGACGAGAACGAGGCCACCCGCCGGGCCGGTGAACTGACCGCCGAACTCACCGGCGAGCAGGGCCGGTTCACGGTCACGGCGACCGGGCGGGCGGTCATCAACGACGCGCTGGAGAAGCAGAGCGAGCAGGACCTGACCAAGGCCGAACTGATCGGCGCACCGCTGACCCTGATCATCCTTCTGGTCGCGTTCGGCTCGCTCGTCGCCTCGCTCCTGCCGCTGCTGGTCGGCGTCGTCTCGGTGGTGTGCACGCTGACCGTGCTGCGCCTGCTGGCCACCGTCACCGACGTCTCGCTCTTCGCGATGAACGTGACGACCGCGCTGGGCTTCGGACTGGCCGTGGACTACAGCCTGTTCATCGTCACCCGCTACCGCGAGGAGCTCCAGCGCGGCCGCGAGGTGACCGACGCGGTCGCCGAGTCGCTGCGCACGGCCGGGCGGACCGTGCTGTTCTCCGCGCTGACCGTGGTTCTGTCGCTGGCGGCCCTGCTGGTCTTCCCCATGATGTTCCTGCGCTCGCTCGCCTACGCCGGCATCGCGGTGGTGAGCCTGGCCGCGCTGACCTCCCTGCTCATCCTGCCGCCGGTCCTGGCCGTCATCGGCCGGCGCATCGACAGGCTGGACGTGTTCGCCCGCTGGCGGCGCAGGCCCGCCGAAGGCGACGACAGCGTGCGGGGCATGTGGCACCGGCTGGCCACCGGCGTGATGCGGCGGCCGGTGGCGATCGGCGGCGCCGTCGCCGTCCTGCTGATCGCGCCGGCGCTGCCCTTCGGGCACGCCCGCTTCGGGCTCACCGACGACCGCATCCTTCCCCAGGGCGCACCCGCCCAGGCCGCGGCCCAGACCATCCGCACCGACTTCGCCGGCGCGGGCACCGCCCCGGTCACCGTCGTCCTGCCGGACCTTCCCGAACAGGGCCGCCAGGCCGCGCTCACCGGCTACCTGGCCGAACTCTCCCGCACCGAGGGCACCGTGCGGGTCGACGGCCCGCTCGGCAGCTGGGCGAAGGGCCGGCAGATCGCCCCGCCCGGCCCCGCCTCGGCGGCCATGGCCGACCCCAAGGGCGTCTGGCTGAGCGTCGTCTCCGACACCAACCCCAACTCGCCGGCCGGCGAGCGCCACACCGAACGCGTCCGCGCCGTCGACGCCCCCGCCGCCGCGCTGGTCGGCGGTGAGGCGGCGGCGCTGGTGGACACCAAGCAGGCCCTGCAGGACCGCATCCCCTACGCCGGGGCGATCATCGCCCTGAGCATGCTGATCCTGCTGTTCCTGTTCACCGGCAGCCTCGTCGTCCCCGTCCAGGCCCTGATCCTCAACACGCTCAGCCTGACCGCCTCGTTCGGCGCGATGGTGTACGTGTTCCAGGACGGCCATCTGAAGTGGCTGGTCGGCGACTTCATCACCACCGGGCAGCTGGAGGTCACGGTGCCGGTGCTGATGTTCTGCGTGGCGTTCGGCCTGTCCATGGACTACACCGTCTTCCTGCTGTCCAGGATCAGGGAGGAGTACCTGGCCACGGGCGACAACACGCGGGCGGTGGTCTTCGGCATCGACCACACCGGCCGGCTGATCACCGCTGCCGCCCTGGTCGTGGCGAGTGTCCTGGGGGCGCTGGCGACCTCGGAGCTGAGCCTGCTCAAGCTGCTGGGGGCGGGCCTGGCCCTGGCCGTCCTGGTCGACGCCACGCTGGTGCGCGGCATCCTGGTGCCGGCGGTCATGAAGCTGTGCGGGCGGGCGAACTGGTGGGCGCCGGCACCGCTGCGGCGCCTGCACGCCAAGGCCGGCCTGCGCGACGGCTGACCCACCCCGGCCCCGGCGCCCTGCACGTAAACGGCTCCCTCCCTTGCCCGCCGGCGGGGGAGGGCCGTGGCGCACCCCCGCCACCCGATTCGGCTACCTCCTGATACCGGTGACCCTCGCTGCCTGGTTCCGTCCGCACCCCCGCTCCCGGGCACTCGCGCCGCGCACCCGCTCCCGGGGTGCGATGCCATGGACCGGTCGCGCCGGGCGCGGAGCGCGCCGGGCGGCCGGCGCCGGTGCCGGCGCAGATGGTGTTGTGCGGCGGCGCTCGCCGGACCCGTAGCGTCGGGCCCGGGACGCGGGGGTGCGTGAGGACGTACGCCCCGGTGCCGTCCGCCCCGGCGTCGGCGCCGCGTACGGCCGTACGTCGTCCGGGAGCTTCCCGGAGGCGTTCGGGGCTGGCGCAGACTGGGAGCGGGCCAGCCGGCCCCGAGACCGTCCGCCCAGAGAGAGTGCGTCCATGCCCCACCCGTACGTCCTGCTGTCCGCCGCCGTCTCCCTCGACGGGTATCTGGACGACACCGGCCCCGAGCGGCTGCTGCTGTCCAGCCCCGCCGACTTCGACCGGGTCGACGAGGTACGGGCGTCCGTGGACGCGATTCTCGTCGGCGCCGGGACGATCCGGGCCGACAACCCGCGGCTGCTGGTGAACTCGCCGCAGCGGCGGGCGGCCCGGGTGGCCGCCGGGCGGGCGGAGTACCCGCTGAAGGTCGCGGTCAGCGCGTCCGGGGAGCTCGACCCGCGGGCGCGCTTCTGGCACACGGGCGGCGAGAAGGTGCTCTGCACGACCGACGAGGGAGCGCGGCGGGCACGGAAGGCGGGCATCGCCGCCGACGTGGTGTCCCTGGGCACCGCGCTCGACTGGGGCGCGCTGCTCGAGCACCTGCACGATGTGCGCGGGGTGCGCCGGCTCATGGTGGAGGGCGGCGGGACCGTCCACACGCAGCTGCTCCAGCAGGAGCTCGCCGACGAGATGCAGCTCGTGCTCGCCCCGCTGTTCGTGGGCGATCCCAGGGCGCCGCGGCTGTTCGGGCCCGGGGCCTACCAGGGCGGGCGGCTGCGGCTGGTGGAGACACGGGCCATCGAGGACGTCGTCCTCATGCGCTACGAGCCGACCGCGCCCGGCACGGCGGACCGTGTCGTACCGGCGGACCGGCACTGGCTGCGGCTCGCGTGCGAGCTGGCCGCGCAGTGCCCGCCGTCGCGGACCGCGTTCAGCGTGGGCGCGGTGGTGGTCGCCGCCGACGGGACCGAACTCGCCCGCGGACACTCACGGGAGGCCGGCGACCCGGCCGCGCACGCGGAGGAGGCGGCGCTGGCCAAGGTCGATCCGGCGGATCCGCGGCTGGCCGGCGCCACGGTGTACAGCAGTCTGGAGCCATGCGCCCGCCGCTCCTCCCGGCCGCGTCCGTGCGCCCGGCTGATTCTGGACGCGGGGGTACGGCGGGTGGTCACGGCCTGGCGGGAACCGGACACGTTCGTCGAGGACGCCGACGGGGCCGGGGTGCTGACGGCCGGAGGCGTGAAGGTCGTCGTGGTGCCGGAGTTCGAGGAGGCGGCCAAGGGGCCGAACCGGCATCTGCTGGGCCGAGAGGGAGTTGAGGAGGGCTGAGGAGGGCCCGGGGGGAATACGTGCGCACACTGTCCCGCGCATGTCGTACACTGGAGGTGCACCGACGCGGGGTGGAGCAGCTCGGTAGCTCGCTGGGCTCATAACCCAGAGGTCGCAGGTTCAAATCCTGTCCCCGCTACTGAAGGTTCAGGGCCGGAACTCCCTCGAGGGGTTCCGGCCCCGAACGTTTCCCGGGTGTGCAGTAGGACACAGTGGCGCGTGGTTTTCCTGACATACGGCCGGTCCATGCGGTCAACTTGCCCCATTTTCCATATTCATGGGCCATAAGTTCTGGCCAAGAAGGCTGAACGATCAAGCCGAACGGCTTGGAATCGAGGCCTCGGTTCTATTAACGTCCGATAACGCAGAGCGCGGTCGTCCCAGCCGTCACAAGAGACGGCTCCGTGCGCGCCGAGTCCCGCAAGGGAGCCGGGGAACCAACAACTTGGGGTGAATCGAGCCCAACCACCGTGGAAGCACGGTCGGTTGACGCGCGTAGGAGACCTTCCCCTCCGAACCCGTCAGCTAACCCGGCAGGCGATGGAAGGAAAGGAGTGCGCCTTCGTGGCGTCCAACCGGCTGGCCCCAGAAGCCCCGTTCGTGTCGGACCGGCACGGCATCGAGACCTTCGGCTACGGCAGCCGGCGTGCCGACGAGGGACCGTGGGAGGAGTGGAACCCCACCGCGGAGTCCATCCGCCCGACGCGCGGCCGGCACCGCGTCGCCAAGCAGCGCGGCGGCGGACTCGCCCGCAGCTCCACGGTGCTCGGTGTCGGCGTCATCGCCGCCGTCGGCGCGGGCGGCATGGCCAGCGCCAACACCAACAAGCCGCCGGTGTCCATCTCGGTGCCCGACCTGCCCTCCGTGGGCTCGCTGTTCGAGGAGACCCCCGAGGCTCCCGCGGGCTCGCCGACCGCACTCAGCAGCGTCGGCGTGAGCACCGCCGACACCGCGCAGGGCACCGTCGACGCCGGTGAGGTGCTGCGCAACCGCATCATGGAGCAGGCCGAGCAGCAGCAGGCCCAGGTCGAGGCCAGGGCCCTCGCGCAGGCCGAGGCCGCTGCCGCGAAGAAGGCCCAGGAGGCCGAGGAGAAGGCGCGCAAGGAGGCCGCGGCCAAGGCCGCCGCCGAGAAGAAGAAGGCGGAGGAGGAGGCCGCGCGGAAGGCCGAGGAGGCGCGGCTGGCCGAGCTGGCCAAGCAGTACACGCTGCCGACCTCCTCGTACACGATCACCTCGTCCTTCGGTCAGGCCGGCTCCATGTGGTCCTCCGGCTACCACACCGGCGCCGACTTCGCCGCGCCCACCGGCACCCTGATCAAGGCGGTCCACAGCGGCACCATCACCGAGGCGGGCTGGGCCGGTTCCTACGGCTACCGCACGATCCTCACCCTCGACGACGGCACCGAGCTGTGGTTCTGCCACCAGTCGTCGATCAACGTCAGCGTCGGGCAGAAGGTCAACACGGGCGATGTCATCGGCCGTGTGGGCGCCACCGGCAACGTCACCGGGCCGCACCTGCACCTCGAGGTCCACCCGAACGGCCAGGCGGACGGGATCGACCCGATCGCGTGGCTGCGCAGCAAGGGCCTCAACCCCTGATCCGTCCGCTCGGCGGACGATCCCCTGACCGACACCGCCGCCCCCGCTCGGCGCACCACCGAGCGGGGGCGGCGGCGTGTGCGGGGTGAGCACCGGCGGACGGCTTCCTTCCGGCCGGGGACGGGATCAGCGCGCCGGTACGGACCGGTACGGACCTCGGCGCGACCTGCCCCGGATCGTCCGCGTCCTTCCGCGGTTCTACGGCTGTGTCCGGTACGGGTTGTACCAGGGAGGAGGTGCCACCGGGCCGTACGGCCCGTACCCGGAGGGCCACACGGGCGGCCGCACCGGCACCCCGTACACCCCGTGCATCCCGTGCACCGGCCAGGGCCGCGCGGCCACCGGCATCGTCATCCTGGCCGCCTGGTTCAGGGCGGGCTGCGCTGTCTCCCGCCTGCGCCACAGCTCGTGCAGCAGCTCCCGCTCCCGGAGGGCGAAGTCGGCACCGGCCCGCCCCCGGCGGCCCCGGTGCCGCAGGAACGCCAGCGCGGTGGCGTACCTCTCGTACTCGGTGACCGTCCGCGCCGCGGGCCTGCCGAAGTGGCGCCGGGCGTGGTTCCGGGCCAGCCGGCGGGCCCGCATGGAGCCCAGGGCGTGCGGTTCGGCCGGGGTGAGCCAGCCGGCGGCGACATACACGGGCAGCTCCTCGCGCACGGTTCTCAGCTTCCGCTGCCGGGCCCAGACGACCAGCCAGGTCAGCAGTCCGAACGCGGGCACCATGAAGGCGGCGTAGACCGCGAGGAAGCCGTAGGCGCCGAAGGACGCCGAGCCGTTCCACAGCGCGTGCATGCCCATGGCGAGCAGCAGCCCGGCCAGGGGCAGCAGGACGCGCCGCACCCGCCGGCGCTCCCCGGACAGCGCGGCGATGCCGAAGCCGATGCCGGTGAACACGGTGAACAGCGGGTGCGCGAACGGCGACATGATGACGCGCACGAAGAAGGTCGCCGCGGTGACGGAGGCGATGCCCCACTCGCCGTTGAGCCGGTCGGTGTCGAAGGCGGTGCCGAGGTAGAGGATGTTCTCGGTGAACGCGAAGCCGGTCGCGGTCACCCCGGCGACGACCGCCCCGTCGACGATGCCGGCGAGGTCGCGTCTGCGGAAGAGGAAGATCAGCAGGAGGGCGGCGGCCTTCGCGCTCTCCTCCACGACCGGCGCTATCACGGTCGCGCCGAGTGTGTCCGCCTCGTCCGGGTCGGCGGTCGCCGTGGCGATCCAGTGGGTGGCGAAGCTGTTGGCGACGATCGCCATGAGCGCCGCCGCGCACGCGCCCCAGGCGAAGGAGAACAGCATGTTCCGCCAGGGGCCGGGCTCGACCCGGTCCAGCCAGTGGAAGACGGCCAGCAGCAGCGGTACGGGCAGCACCGCGAGCCCGAGCCCGACGAGGAACCCCTCGGTGCCGGTCTCCTGACGCACCAGGGCGAGGATGACCAGCCCGGAGAGCGCGAGCAGGGTGATCAGGGCGCCGTACCGGACCCATCGGCGCTGCCACCAGGGCGTGTGCCGCGGAACGCTTCCAGGGGGAGGGGCGGAAGGAGGCGCCGGGTACGGGCGAGAGGGGGCCACGGCATCGACCCTCACGAGGTCATCGACGAGGTCACTGCGATTGCGCGTCTTCGGGGTGTGTGTCTTCGGAGCGTGCGTCCTCGGAGCGTGCGTCTTCGGGGTGTGCGTCTTCGGGGTGTGCGTCCTCGGAGCGTGCGTCTTCATGCGGCACGCGACGGAAGAGCAGATCGTGCACCACATGCCCCTTGGCCAGCCCCTGCTTCTCGAAACGGGTCAGCGGCCGGAAGTCGGGGCGCGGCGCGAAACCGCCGTCGGGCATGGTGTTCTCGAAGTCCGGGTGCGCGGTCAGCACCTCGAGCATGTGCTCGGCGTACGGCTCCCAGTCCGTCGCGCAGTGCAGAAGCGCCCCGGGCCGGAGCCGGGAGGCGGCCAGCGTCAGGAACTCCGGCTGGATCAGCCGCCGCTTGTGGTGCCGCTTCTTGGGCCAGGGGTCGGGGAAGAAGACGCGCAGCCCGTCCAGGGAGTCGGGGGTGAGCATCTCGCGCAGCAGGATGACGGCGTCGCCGTTGGCGACCCGGATGTTGGTGAGGCCGGCGCGGTCGGCGAGGTTCAGCAGACTGCCCTGACCCGGAGTGTGCACGTCGACGGCGAGGATGTTGGTGTCCGGGTCCGCGGCCGCCATCTCGGCGGTGGCCTCGCCCATGCCGAAGCCGATCTCCAGCACGACGGGGTTCGTGTTCCCGAACAGCTCGGCCAGGTCGAGCACCCGCAGGCCGTCGATGTCCAGCCCCCACTTGGGCCACAGCCGCCGCAGCGCGTCGGCCTGTCCCGCCGTCACCCGGCTCCGGCGCGGCTGGAAACTCCGGATGCGCCGCTCGAAGTGCGTCCCGGCCGGATCGGCCTTGGGCCCGTCGGGAAAGCGCGGCTCGCCCTTGGCCCGGGCGCGCCGGGCGGACGCACCGGGGGCGTGCGGGGGCCGCTCACCGGGAGCGGGAGCCTGGGGGGTGTTCAGGGAGTCAGTCACAATAGGAACGATTTTACGGGGGGAGGCGTACGGACCGGGGTGGCCGGAGCGTGCGCGGACCGCCGCCGCGGCGGTCCGGCCCCGCCGCGGTGGTCACCCACACGCGGTGGTCATCGCACGCAGTGGTCGCATGCGGTGGTCACCGCACCGACCTCAGCACGGCCAGGGCCCGGCGTGCCACCTCCCGGCCGATCGGCAGCGAGGCCGTCGCCGCGGGCGAGGGCGCGTTCAGCACATGCACGGCCCGGGGCCCCTCCTGGATCAGGAAGTCGTCCACGAGCGTCCCGTCCCGCAGCACCGCCTGCGCCCGCACCCCCGCGGCGGCCGGTACCAGGTCCTCCTCCCGCACCCCTGGCAGCAGCCTGCGCACCGCCTGGGTGAACGCCCTCTTCGACAGCGACCGCCGCAGCTCCCCGGCCCCGTACCGCCAGTGCCGCCGTGCGAGGTGCCACGACCCGGGCCAGCTCAGCGTCCCCGCCAGCTCCCGGGGCCGTACGACCCCCCAGCCGTACCCCTCGCGCGCGAGCGCCGGCACCGCGTTGGGCCCGATGTGCACCCCGCCGTCGATCCCGCGGGTGAGATGCACACCCAGGAACGGGAACGCCGGGTCCGGCACCGGATACACCAGCCCCCGCACCAGCTCCGGCCGCGCCAGCTCGTAGTACTCCCCGCGGAACGGCACGATCCGCACCTCGGGCTCGTCGCCGGTCAGCCGTGCCACCTCGTCGCAGTACAGCCCCGCGCAGTTGACCAGCACCCGGGCGCGGACGACGTCGCCGTGCCCGGTGCGCACGGCCACGCCCAGCTGTGGCCTCCGGTCCACCCGCACGACCCGCGCCCCGTAGCGGATCTCCGCTTCCGAGGCCTCTGCCAGCTGCCGTGCCATCGCCGTGAAGTCGCAGATCCCCGTCGTCCCGACGTGGATCGCGGCCAGTCCGCGCACCTCGGGCTCGTACTCCTGGATCTGCGCGGGGCCCAGCTCGCGCACCGGAATGCCGTTCTCCCGGCCGCGCTGCACCAGCGCGTGCAGCCGGGGCAGCTCCTCCCGCTCGGTCGCCACGATCAGCTTGCCGGTGACGGCGTGCGCGATGCCGTACTCCGCGCAGAACTTGACCGTCTCGGCGGCGCCCCGCACCGCGTACCGCGCCTTCAGCGAGCCCGGACGGTAGTAGATCCCGCTGTGGATCACTCCGCTGTTGCGTCCCGTCTGGTGCCGGGCCGGACCCTGCTCCTTCTCCAGCACCGTCACCCGGGTGCCCGGCGCGGCACGCGTGAGGGCGTACGCCGTCGACAGGCCGACGATCCCTCCGCCGATCACCAGCACGTCGCAGTCGTAAGCGATCTTGGCCCGCACCCGCTCCACCTCCTGCACCCCATGGTGCACTGTGCCACCGACGGTGCCCGCGGGGCGAAGGGCGGCGCGGTGCCGGCGCGGTGTCCGGTGCGGCTCAGGCCGGTGCCGTCAGCAGGGGCCGCGCCCGCTCGCGCAGCTCCATCACGCGGGGCTCGTCGTTGTACGGCTCCAGCCGGTGCAGGAGGTCCTTGACGTACTCCGTGGTGCGCGCCGACGAGATGCGTCCGGCGACCTCCACCGCCCGCACGCCCTGTTCGCAGGCCGCGTCCAGGTTGCCGGACTCCAGTTCGGCGACCGCCGAGACGACCAGCCGCAGGCCGTGCGAGCGGACGAACTCCTCCGTCGGCTTCGACAGCGCCTGCTCGGTGAAGTGGCGGACCTGGCGGGGCGCCTTCAGGTCGCGGTAGCACTCGGCGGCGTCGGCGGCGAACCGGTCGTAGGTGTAGAAGCCGAGCCAGGACGGGTCGTTGTCGCCGTCGCGGGAGCGCTCCAGCCAGCTCTCGGCCGACTTCAGGGCGGCGCCGGCCGCCTGGGCGTCACCGGCGCGCGCGTGCGCGCGTGCCTCGACGAGCCGGAAGAAGCTCATGGTGCGGGCGGTGGCCAGGCCCCGGTTGCGCTCCAGGGCGGCCTGGGCGAGGTCGACCCCTTCATCGCCGAAGCCGCGGTAGGTCGCCTGCAGGGACATCGATGCCAGCACATAGCCCCCGAGGGGGACGTCGGCCGCCGCGCGCGCGAGGCGCAGTGCCTGGATGTAGTACCTCTGCGCGGCCTCCTGCTGGCCGGTGTCGAAGGCCATCCAGCCGGCGAGCCGGGTGAGTTCGGCGGACGCGCCGAACAGGGCCCGGCCGACCTCGTCGGAGTAGGAACCGAGCAGCAGCGGAGCCGCCTCGACCCGCAGGCACTCCGGCACCATCGACGAACGCCAGTCCCCTCCCCCGTACTTGGAGTCCCAGCGCCTGGCGTCCTCGGCGGCCTCCCGCAGCTTCTGCACATCGCTGTGGCCGACTCTGACCGGTGCGCCGGAGCCCTCCGAGGAGGCCGCCTCGCGCGCCACCGAACTGTCGGCCGGGGTTATCAGCCACCGCGATGCGGGCGTCGCGTACGCGCTCACGGAGAACGATCCGGCGAGCGACTGCCAGATGCTGCCGGAGCCGCCCCGGCGGCTGCCGAGGTCGAGCCGGTACAGCTCCGTCGCCGACTTCACCGCCTCCCCCACGTCCCTGGGGAAGGCGAGCCCCACCTCGGGCGCGGGGTCCACGTCCGCCAGACCGATCTCGTGCAGCGGCACCGGACGCCCGAGCTTCTGACCGATGGCGGCGGCGATGAGGTGCGGCGCCGCACCCTGCGGCACCATTCCCTTCGAGACCCAGCGCGCCACCGAGGTCTTGTCGTAGCGAAGAGTCAACCCGCGTTGGGCGCCGAGGTCGTTGACGCGCCGCGCGAGTCCTGCGTTGCTGATTCCCGCGAGGGCGAGAACGGCGCCGAGCTTTTCGTTCGGCCCGCGTTGCTCCCTGGACATGCGCCACCCCTCGACACAGACGGCTGCCGCGCTGGCATAACCACGCGGCATTCGTAAACCCAGCGTAGTTCGCCGCATCCCAAGCGTTAAGGGGCATTCTTCCGGTTGGCGGGATTGTGGCCCGTGCGGAGGGCACGGCTCCTGCACGCAGGGTTGCGACGTGCTCCCGGTGTGTGGCCGTGCGCCTGCCCGTGCGCTCTTCTCCGGCCACCGGGGGAGCGGTTCGATGGTTCCTGCGTGGGTCGGCCCGCTGTACTGGATCCAGTGGGCTGGGGGACACCGCCGCCTCCATCCCCGCGGGCGGCGGGACGGTCCGGGAGGCCAACTCCGCCTCCCGGACCGTCTGTTGTCTGTGCGTTGCGCACAGTGTGCACGGAGCGTGTGGCACGCCTGTTCCCATGACGCCGAATTGGCCGGAAATCATCCCCTCTTCTCCGGATCAACCACCGCTCCCACCACGGCACTTGACGGCGCGAAGGGTATTGAGGGAGCGCATTCAGGGGCGCATTCGCGTCGCAATGACCGTGTGGATGACGGGCGTTCGCCGCAGTTCGGACAGGCGCGCAGGGGGCGCACGCAGTGCACGGAGGGTGGCTCCGCTTCCCCTCCCGTGCGCCTCCTTCATGGCAGCATGGAGAACCGGTTCGTGCGGTGCACTGGTTGCCCACAGGGTGTGGAGGCGTCGATGCGGTGGTTGGTGGGATGGAGCAGCGCCGCCGCGGGGACCGCCGGGGCCGGCGGACACAACGGATACGGCCGGCGCAACGGACACGACCGGTACGACGGGCACGGCGCATACGACGAACAGGCCGTGCAGCCGGTGGGTTCCCAGCTGCTGTGGGGCGGTCCCGACCCGCTGTGGGCGGTCGGCGACTGGCGCCCGGACGAGGTCCGGGTGGTGCGGGCCGACGCCCAGACCAGCATCGCGGTGCTCGGCGTCTGCGGTGCCTCCGACGAACAGCTGCGGGTCGGCCTGCTCGCCGCGCGCGGCGGCGCGCTGCGGCATCTGACCGCCTGGCCCGGCAGCTACACCGCCGTGGTGCGGGTGGGCCGCCGCATCACCGTGTGCGGCGATCTCGCCGGTGCCCGCCCGGTGTTCCACACCTCCTGGGCCGGCGGCACCGCGTATGCGACGGCCGCACTGCCGCTGGCCGACCTCGTCGAGGCCAACCTCGACTTCGGGTATCTGGCCGCCCTGCTGGCCGCCCCCGACGTACCGGCCGCGCTGCACGACTCCACGCCGTACGAGGGCGTTCGGCGCATCCCCCCGGGGCACGCACTGATCCTGCGTGCGGGGTCGCGCGAGATCGCCGGGTACGAGCCGGTCGCCTCCCTCGCGGTGGCGGCACCTCCCGCCGACCCGGACAGCGCGGTCGCCGCGGTGCGCGATGCGCTGGTGGAGGCCGTCCGCACCCGTCTGTCCGCGCCCCGGCACGTGCCCGATCTCGACCCCGGCCCGGTGCCCGGCATGGGGCCTGCCGAACGCCGCGCGGCCCGCGGAATGCCGGTGCCCGGCATCGGCGCCGACCTGTCCGGGGGACCGGCCTCGGGCACGCTGGCCCTGCTGGCCGCCGGACTCCCCGGCATACCGGGCACCCTCCTGGGCCACGGCACCGAGGCCGGCGAGCGCCTGCTGGCCGTCACCTTCAACGACCTCACCGCCACCGGACGCGAGGCCGAGCTCGAGCGCGCCGGAACGCTCGCGGCGAGCCCGCGGCTGCACCACGTGGTGGTGACCGGCGACGAGGACGTCCTGCCCTACGTCGACCTCGACGGCCCCCTGACCGACGAACCGGGGCCGTCCCTGGTCGAGGCGGCACGGCACCGCGCGCGGCTCGCCTCCGGCAGCGCCGACCACTTCACCGGCTACGGCGCCCGGCAGGTCCTCGACGCCCATCCCGCGCGCCTGGCCGATCTGCTGATGGACCGCAAACGCCGCCATCTGGTGAGGCCCGTCGCCGCGCTCGCCAAGGCCGACGGCTCGATCACGGTCCCCGCGCGCGTGTACAGAGCGGCACGGCGCCTGGCACGGACCCCCTACCGCACGGGACTCGACCTGCTCGCCGAACGGCTGCTCAGCCGCCGCTTCGACGAACCCCAGGGAGCCGTGGGGGCGTCACTGGCCGCCCTCACCTGGGCCAGACCCGGGCCCGCGGCCCGGTGGCTGACCGGAGAGGCGCTGGCCGAAGTATCGGTTCGTCTGCGGAGGGCGCCGAGCAGCTTTGCGGCGGGACCCGGACAGCGGCCGGGCGACCACCGCGCGCGTGCCGCCCTCGCCCGGCAGGCGGCCGACCTGCGCATCCTGGAACAGGCCGCCGAGATCCGCTCCCAGCGCCTGCACATGCCGTTCCTCGACAACCAGGTCGTCCGCGCCTGCCGTGCCCTGCCGGAGGCCCTGCGGGTGCGGCCCGGCGCGCGGGCGGAGATTCTGCGCACGGTTCTTCAGGGCGCGGGAGTGGGCGAACTGCCGCCCGGCTGGGGCGCTCCCTCGCACGCCTCGTCGACGGCCGCCGCCCGCACGGGGCTGCGCGTGGCCGCCGACGACCTGGTGGACCTCTTCGCCGCCCCCCTGCTCGCCGACGCCGGCCTGGTGGAGGCCCGTGTGGTCCGCAAGGCCGTACGCGCGGCGGCCCAGGGCGAACCGCTCCCGCTGGACGGCCTCGCGGACCTCGTGTCCCTGGAACTGTGGCTGCGCCGTCTGCTCTCCCGCCGCGGCACCTGCTGGACCGGCATGCCCACGCGTGCCCGCGCGGTACCGGCGGGCATCGCCCCGCAGCGCGGCGCACTGGCCTCCGGAGGCTGAGCGGACACGGCCCGGTGGCCGGCGACGTCCACGGGGACGACACCAGCGGGGCCGGTGCCGCGGACGGAGCACATGCAGTCGGAGCTCACACGGTCGGAGCTCGCACGGCCGGGGCAGACGGCCACGCAGCGGCCCCGCACCCCTCCGGCCGGCCCGGCGGCCGGCCCGACGCACGAGGAAACCCGCGACGTCCGGTCCCAAAGCCGCACCGGGGCCGGGACCACGCCGGCCGCCGGGGTCACGCCGGCCGTGAACGCAGCCCCTCCAGCAGGATGTCCAGCAGCCGCGCCGACGCCGCTGCGTGCTGCGCCGGGTTCGGCAGCGCGGGTGCCGCCGTGGCGATGACCAGCAGCACGTCCGACACCGACACATCCGGCCGCAGCGCGCCCGAGGCACGCGCCCGCTCCACGAGCCGCCCCACGACCTCCAGCAGCTCCGCCGCCCCGGCGTCGTCCTGTGCCGCCGCGCCCTCGGGCGCGGCCCCGGACTCCCCGCCGCCCGGCCGGGTCCGCTGCTGCGGCACCCGGGCGTCGGCTTTCTGGCCCGCACCGCCGGAGCGCTCCTCGGCGACGCCGACCCGCAGCACCTGCGGAGGCAGCAGCCGCCCGGCGCCGGACGCCACCGAGGTGCGCAGGAAGCGGGAGAGCGCCGACCACGGCTCGTCCTCCTGGCCGAGCGCGGCCCGCGCCTGCTCGGTCAGCCGGGAGATCTCCTCCTCGGCTATGCGCCGCACCAGGACGTCCTTGCTCGGAAAACGCCGGTACACCGTGCCGACACCGACCCGCGCGCGCCGCGCCACGTCCTCCATCGGCGCGCCGTAGCCCAGCTCCCCGAAGACCTCACGTGCCGCCCGCAGCACATGCTCGAGATTGCGCTGCGCGTCCACACGCAGCGGCGTCGTCCGGCCCGACCGGGCTTCCTCCCCGCGCCCGGTGCCCGATGCCGCGTTCGCCGCCCTGCCGGCCGGAGCGACGGCGGACCTGACGGATCCGGCCGACCCGACCGACCTGGTGGACGTGGCGGACGCAGCGGACCCACGAGTGTCCTGAATGTGCATGAATGATCCCCCGGTAATGACGTCTCCCCCCGGAGACTCTCCCCGTCACTGATTCCGGGATGCGCACAGCGGAGATCAGGCACGACCGGGCCCGCCCCCGAGATCCGGTGGTGCTTCGCGGGCTCGTTCGATCACATCCCCACACCCCGTCCACACGAACATAGTTGAGGGAGAGTCAATTCAGAAGGGGCAGATTCCGCACGGAGCGCCCCCCGATCGGAGCACGAGTCGTATACGTCCGGAATGACCCCTCTTCGATGCCCGCTCCACGCAGTCTGACCTGTGCTTTTTCCTCTACAGCGGTATTTCGGCCAACCCCGCGCCGCTCCGGCCGGCGGTCACACGGTGCGCCGGGCCTGTGGACAAACGACTGTGCCCGATGCGTCATGGGAAGGTGAAGGAACGCGCGCGCATTCTCGTTGTCGGCGGCGGCTACGTCGGGATGTACACGGCCCTGCGCCTGCAACGGACGATGAAACACGAGCTCAGGCGGGGCGAGGCCGAGGTCACGGTGGTCACGCCCGCCCCCTATATGACGTATCAGCCCTTCCTGCCCGAGGCCGCCGCCGGCGCGATCTCGCCCCGGCACGTCGTCGTCCCCCTGCGCCGCGTCCTCGACCAGTGCCGCATCGTCGTCGGCGAGGTCACCTCCATCGACCACGCCCACCGCACCGCGACCCTCACCACCCTCGCCACCGAGGAGACCGGGGGCACCGAGAAGCTGACGTACGACGAACTCGTCCTGGCCCCGGGCTCCGTCTCGCGCACCCTGCCCATCCCCGGCCTCGCCGACCACGGCATCGGCTTCAAGACCGTCGAGGAGGCCATCGGCCTGCGCAACCACGTCCTCGAGCAGATGGACATCGCCTCCTCCACCCGCGACCCCGGGATCCGCGACGCCGCTCTCACCTTCGTCTTCGTCGGCGGCGGCTACGCGGGCGTGGAGGCGCTCGGCGAACTGGAGGACATGGCCCGCTACGCCACGCGCTACTACCACAACGTCGAACCCGAGGACATGAAGTGGATCCTCGTGGAGGCCTCGGACCGGATCCTGCCCGAGGTCGGCGAGGAGCTGAGCCGCTACACCCTCACCCAGCTGCGCCGCCGCAACATCCAGGTCCTGCTCCGCACCCGCCTGGAGTCCTGCGCCGACCGGGTCGCCGTCCTCAGCGACGGGCAGCGCTTCCCGACCCGGACGATCGTGTGGACCGCCGGCGTCAAGCCGCATCCCCTCCTCGCCGCCACCGACCTGCCGCTCAATGGACGCGGGCGTCTGAAATGCACCGCCCAGCTGACCGTCGAGGGCGTCGCACACGCCTGGGCCGCGGGCGACGCCGCAGCCGTCCCCGACGTCACCGCCGCCGCACCGGGCAGCCTGACCCCGCCCACCGCCCAGCACGCCCTCCGCCAGGCCAGGCTCCTGGCCGACAACATCGGCCACTTCCTGCGCGGCGAGCCCCTGGAGACCTACGCGCACAAGCACGCCGGCGCGGTCGCCTCACTCGGACTGCACAAGGGCGTCGCACAGATCTACGGACGCAAGCTGAAGGGCTATCCCGCCTGGTTCATGCACCGCGCCTACCACCTCAGCAGGGTGCCCACCTTCAACCGCAAGGCCCGGGTGCTCGCCGAGTGGATCCTCGCCGGACTGTTCCAACGGGAGATCGTCTCCCTGGGATCGCTCGAACACCCCCGGGCGGAATTCGAACTCGCGGCCAAGGGAAAACACCCCCTTGACCCGAGCACCGACCCGAAAGGGTCGTCCTGACCGAACAGCGGAACTTCTTCGCACGCTCCGGCGTCCCACGGATGACGTGTTCCCGCTGTGACGCACCCCCAGGGCGGTAAGAATGTGCGGCACCGCCGCGCGGCCCCGGATTCCCGGCCGAGCCCGGAGCCGGCCCGAGACGACGACACAAGGCAAGGATTCGTGAACTTCACGCGCTGGAGCGCCCGGCTCCCCGGCATCCCCGGCACACAGCGCCGCGCCGCAGCGCGGACCGAGCACGCGGCCGTCCCGGCCCGCCGGACGGACGGCTCCGTACCCGCGGCCCGCGCCGAACAACCGACCGGCGAGCCAGGACCGGTGCCCGCCGTCGACGAGCTTCCCGTACGCGAGGTCCTCGACCGCGTCCCGGCCCTCGTCGCCCTCGTCCACGGCCCCGACCACCGCATCGCCTACGTCAACGACGCCTACACGGCGGCCTTCGGCACACGCCCCCTCGGCGCACCCGCCCGCGAGGCCCTGCCCGAACTGCGCGAACTGGGCCTGCTCCCGCTTCTCGACCAGGTCCTGCGCAGCGGCAGACCCCGCACCCTGAAGTCCCGCAAGGCCGTCGACGGCCGCTCCTACACCTTCACGTGCACACCGGTGACCGCGAGCGGCCACCCCACCGCGGGCACCGGCGTCCTGATCTTCGCCACCGACGTCACCGATCACGCCGAGGCCGCCGAACGGCTGCGCACCAGCGAACGCCGCCAGCGCGAGACCGCGGTCACCCTCCAGCGCTCCCTCCTGCCCCAGGACCTGGAACAGCCCGACGACCTGCGCATCGCCGCCACCTACCTGCCGGGCGGCACGGAGGCCGCGGTCGGCGGCGACTGGTACGACGTCATCACCCTCGGCGGCGGCCGCACGGCCCTGGTCATCGGCGATGTGATGGGACGCGGAGTGCGGGCAGCCGCGATCATGGGCCAACTCCGCACCGCCGTCCGGGCCTACGCCCGGATGGACCTCCCCCCGCACGAGGTGCTCCAGCTCCTCGACGGCCTCGCCATGGAGATCGACGCCAACCAGATCGCGACCTGCGTCTACGCCGTCCACGACCCCAACGAGGGCCGGCTGGTGTATGCCTCCGCGGGACATCTGCCGATCCTCGTCCGCGACGGGAACGGCACCGTCCTGCGCGCCGACGACCCCATCGGCCCGCCGCTCGGCACCGGCGGCTGGATGCACTCCTCCGGCTCGATCCCCCTGGGCCCCGGCTCCACGGCGGTCCTCTACACCGACGGCCTGGTGGAACGCCGCGGCGAGGACCTCGACGAGGGCATCGCCTCCCTGGAACACGCCCTCGCCGGCGCCACCGGCACTCCCCAGGTGATCTGCGACCGCCTGGTCCGCTCGGCCGGAGTCCAGGCCGACCACGACGACGACGTGGCCGTCCTCGTCCTTCAGCACCCCGTCCGCACCGGCCCGGACAGCGAGCTCTTCCGCAACGCGGCCCTCGACCTGCTCGGCGGGGTGGAGGCGGCCCCCCGCGCGCGTGCCTTCGCCTCCGGCGTGCTCACCAGCTGGCGCTTCCCGTCCGACCTGCACGACATGGGCGTCCTCGCCGCGAGCGAACTGGTCGCCAACTCCCTCCAGCACGGCACCCCGCCCATGCGCCTGCGGCTGCGCCGCACCGACCGCCGCCTCATCATCGAGGTCACCGACGGCGACGACCACCTTCCCCGCCGCCGGTGCGCCGGCCCCACCGACGAGTCCGGCCGCGGCATCGCCATCATCGCCGCGATCGCCGCCAACTGGGGCTCCCGCAGAACTCCGGACGGGGGCAAGGCAGCCTGGTGCGAGTTCATGCTCCCGCAGGAAGCGGGACGGACGGGGAGCCGATGACGGAAGCCTGAGCGGAGCCCTTCGGGGAAGCCCGGAGCACGGGCCCGCCGGAGTGGAAAGAAGAGAAAAGGAAGAGAAAGAGGAGGGGGAAGAGCGGCACCCACCGAGGTGCAGAAGGCGAAGTCCCCACCGGGAGCCGGGAGCTGGGAGCTGGGAGCCGGGACTGGGGGGCCGCGGGCGAAGCCCCGGAACGGCCCCCGGACCGGATGGACCGGAGCACAGCCCGGCGGGGACAAGCGAGGGACAAGCGGGGATCACGCCTTGGTGGCCGGGGCCTCCGTCACCGGCCCGCCCCGCGCGACCACCCGGCTCCGCGCGGCCCACGGATGGTCCTGCACCGGAGTCAGCCCCCGGCCCAACCGCAGCGCGAGCACGCTGATCAACAGCGAGAACGCCAGGAACGTCACCACATACGGCCCGGGCAGCGAGGCCGCCAGCGGTCCGCCCACCGCCGGTCCCAGCGCCAGCGCCAGCTGTTTCACCAGGGCGAAGGCCGAGTTGTACTGCCCCGCCAGCCCGTCCGGTGCCAGATCGGCCACCAGCGGTGCGACCGTCGGCGACAGCATCGCCTCACCGAGCCCGAACAGCGCGTACGTCGACACGAACGCGGCCGTGGCCATCACATGGCTGACGTGCCCGAGTCCCGCGTACGCCGCCGCGGCCCACGCGAGCGCCCAGATCAGCCCCACCGCCGCGATCACCCGCGACCGCCTCCGCCGCTCGACGACCTTCAGCACGGCGAACTGCGCCGCCACGATCATGAACGTGTTCGCGGCCAGCGCGGTCCCCAGCGTCGACGTCGAGATCCCGGCGGCCTCCACGCCGTAGGCGCTCAGCCCCGACTCGAACTGCCCGTAGCAGGCGAAGAACAGCACAAAGCCCAGCACGCACAGCTGCACCATGGCCCGGTTCCGGAGCAGCTGCTTCCAGCTGCCCCTCGCCGACTGCCCGGCCCCCGCCGGCGCGTCCCCGGTCCGCGGCGAGCGCGGCATCCGGATCGTCGACATCAGCACGACCAGCAGCAGGAACACCACCGCTTCGATCGCGAACAGCAGGGTGAAGGAGGAGACCCGGGCGGTGTCGACGAAGTGCCCCCCGATGAGGCCGCCCACGCCCAGTCCCAGGTTCTGCAGGAAGAACTGCATCGCGAACGCCCGCGACCGCGTCTCCACGGTCGAGCAGTCCACGATCATCGTCGCCAGCGCCGGCTGCATCACGGCCTGCCCGGCGCCGAGTGCCGCCGCCGACAGCAGCACGGCCCCGGCACTCGCCGCCAGTCCCAGGCTCAGTGCGCCCAGCGCGGCCGTGACCAGGGAGGCGAGCAGGACCGGCAGCGGGCCGTGCCGCACGATCGCCCGGCCGGCGAACGGCAGCACGAGCAGCGCGGCCACGGCAAAGACGGCGAGGACGAGCCCCGCCGTCATGGCTCCCAGCCCCCGTACCTGTGCCACATAGACGTACAGATAGGGGACGGTGAAGCCGAGTCCGAACGCGCTGAGTGCGTTGCCCACGTGGATCCGGCGCATCGCCGTGCCCATCGCCCTGGTCACGTTCACCTCTTTCTTCTTCTCTGGTCGCTCTGGTCGCTCTTGCTCGACCCTCTCGGGTCTTCCTTGCGGACGGTTGAAGCACCCGGCAGTCGAACGTAAACACTTAGAAGCTAAATTTCAACGCTGAAGAGTACACCCCTAAGGACTTCAACACCAAGTCAGGACGTGTCATACTGCGCCCATGGGCGACACCCCCGGCATCAGCGCCGGCACCGAACTGACACTTGAAGAGCAGATCGCCGCCTATCAGCGCGAGTTCCAGGACCTCGACCCCCAGGTCGAGCAGATCGTCTCCGCGCTGTCGCGGCTCAACCGCCGGATGAACGTCGCCTACGGCCGGCAGACCGCCGCACTCGGCATCACCAACGCCGACTGGGAGGTCCTCAAGGCCCTCGTCCTGTCCGGCTCTCCGTATCGCATGGGTCCGAGCGACCTCGCCAAGCGCCTCGGCCTGACCCCGGCGGCGATGACCCACCGCATCGACCGGATGGTCGCCGAGGGCCTGGTCACCCGGAAACGCGACGAGGCCAACCGCGTTCGGGTCATCGTGGAGCTGACCCCCGCCGGTCGCGAGAAGTGGCTCGAGGCCATGCGCCTGGCCACGGTCTTCGAGGGCAACCTCCTGCAGGACCTGTCCCCGGCGGAGCGCACGGCCCTCGGCGAGATGCTGATCAGGCTGCTCCGCCGCGTCGAGGACGCCCAGCCGGACGCCGGCGGACGGCTCAACGACCTGGACGAAAATCTTGGCCAGGGCGCTTGACAGCCCCCCTGCTGAATCCGTAACGTACTTCGGGTTGCCGCAGAGCTGTAACGGTTCTACGGCAGCACCTTCTGCCGCACAGGCGGCACCCCAACCACGAGCGTGATCTCCCAGCAGGGTTGTTTTTGGCGTGCCCAAAATTCAATTCGTGCATGGGACTCGTCGATCCCGAATCGGAACCCCGAGAGTCCGATTGGGAATCGCCGAGAGAATCCGCTAAAGTCTGGGACGTCGGAGCGGCCGAATGGCCGTGAAGGCAAACCCCGCTGACCGGGGATCAGGTCGGTAAGAAGATCTGATAGAGTCGGAAACACCGAAGGGAAGCGCCCGGAGGAAAGCCCTGTGGGGGTGAGTACGAAGGAAGCGTCCGTTCCTTGAGAACTCAACAGCGTGCCAAAAGTCAACGCCAGATATGTTGATGCCCCGACACCGGGCGGGCCGG